>CBIHRH010000013.1:0-21439 GCA_966212365.1 uncultured Emticicia sp.
ACCTTCTGTCCAGTAAAGCTCAGCTTCTGAAATATCGATACCACCACCTGCTGCGCTATAAATCAACCAAGGATTACGTACGATTAAACCAATTTTAGCAGATTTAAATACTTTTCCACGGAAGATAGTTTTAGGAACATTATAGTTTAAAGCAACTTCTCTTAGTTTTACGTAAGTCTGGTCATAAATCCATGCTTCGTTGAAAGCAAACATTTTGTCTTCGTAGAATGATTGTGTTTCTACACGAACAGTATTTGGTTTGCCATCAGCAGTTACACCTGGTAATAAAATACCACCACCAGCTGATACAGGATCACGTTTTGGTTTACCCAATTCGTTCAGGCCGGCTGTTTCTGCTGCTAAACCAGCGTATGCGTTAAACATACGGGTAGTAGAGAAGAATTTACCACCAACGATGAAGTCGATGTTAGCACGTAGAGAGAAGTTTTTGTAAGTAAATACGTTCAGGAATCCACCCTTGAATTTAGGAAGAACAGAACCCAGAGCTTTGGTATCTTTCACTAAATAGTGTCCATCCGGGCCAACTACTTTTTCACCTTTATCGTTAGTTACATAACCTTTTCCTTCCAAAAGACCCCATTGCTCGCCTACACGTGCATTTACAGTTAAGGTTCTCCAGGTTGGGCCACCCAATTGGTAGTTAGTTAAACCAGAAGCCAACTCAACTATTTTTGAAGTACTGCGGTCGAAGTTGATGTCTGTATCCCAGGTAAATCCAGATGCAGTTTTCACAGGAGTTGCACCAATGTGCAATTCAAAACCTTGTGTCTGAATCAAACCTGCGTTGATTAGCGTAGAACCATATCCACTGGCAGAAGGAACTGTCAGAGGGAGAATCTGGTTTTTGTTATCGTTTTTATATGCAGTGAACTCTAAACTAATGCGATTGTTTAAGAATTTCAAGTCGATACCACCTTCATAAGCCGATGAAAGACCTGGTTTCAAATCAGCATTTGGTAATTGCGTAGGCAGATATTGTGTTGGGTTTGCACCAAACGGGTTACCGGTTGTATACACCTGGTAGATGTTATAAGGACCTACGTCAGTACCAACCTGTGCATAGCTACCTCTGATTTTCGCAAATGATAATACACTGTTTTTAGGTATCCACTCGGAAACCACGATACTTGCACCAATTGATGGGTAGATGTATGAGTTATGAGCTACCGGAAGTGTTGAAGACCAGTCGTTACGAATGGTACCTTCCAGGAAGTAAGTATTGTCATATCCTAAGCTTAAGCTACCATATAAGCTGTTTACACGTCTTTCAAACAGGTTGTTTGTGACATTCGGACGGTCTTTTGATGCCGCTATATTATAGAAGCCAGGAGTAGTAAGACCACCCACAGTTGCCTGAGAAACTACAGTAGTTTTAGAATATCTGATGTTACCACCGGCATTAGCTACTACTGAAATTTTACCAAAAGTTTTATCTAACGCTAATAATGCTTCGTGGTTGTTTTCATAACCTGTTGTAGCATAGTTGGCATAAGCACCCAAACCACCGGCATTTAATGTACCCGAAGCAATTCTACCTTCTCCGTAGTAGTTTCTCCAGTCTCTACGAGTAGTAACCGAAGCCGTTAAGAAATCGAAGATTTTATAGCTTAAACCAAAGCTACCGTAGATACGGTCGTTGTTGTTCAGGTTAGTACTTTCGTACATCTGAGTGTATGGGCTATCCCAATACTTAGGTTTTGAATCAAGAGGACCGCCGATATTCCAGCTTCTGAACGTACCGTCCGGGTTTTTATAGTTTCTTAAATCTTCAATTTTAATCTGGCGTTGGAACCATTGATTGAATGAACCTACAGTCTGGTTATAACCAACCGCCGCAATAGGCACACCCGTAGGAAGGCCAACACCACCTAATGTACCACCTGACGAACCATAGTTATCAGCAGGTACGTTTCTTGCACGCGTAGCTGAGTAGGTAACGTCTAGTGTTGCCGAGAATTTCTTAGTTAAATTGAAGGTATTTTTAGCACTAATATAATCTTTTAATTGCTTACTATTAGGGATAATACCGTTGTTATCTAAGTGTGTAAATGATATACGGCTCTGGAAATTGTCTCCACCTTTGGCGAACGAAAGGTTCGTATTATGCGTGAAAGGTTTGTTGAAGAAATCTCTGACGTTGTTAGGCGATGCTGAATACGGAGTCAATTGTCCGAACTCAGGGCCTTGTTGCCATGAGAAAGCCGAACGGTGAGGTGAACCATCTAAGCGAGGCCCCCAGCTTTCGTCAGCCGAGTAGTCTAATATTTTTTGTCCGTTAAATGAAGCCCATGAAGCAGGGTGAATAGCCGGATTGAAAGCAAATGTTTCCCAATCTTGTGAATATCCGCCACCGTACTCATTCTGATATTTAGGCAAAAGGCCTACTCTATCCATTGTTGTGCTATGGTTGATAGTGAAAGTAGTTTCACCAGCTTTAGCACGTTTGGTAGTGATAACGATTACCCCACCGGAAGCACGGTTACCATACAGGGCAGTTGCTGAAGGTCCTTTCAATACAGTAAGGTTTTCAACATCGTCCATGTTTACGTCTGAAATATTACCTACCGGAGTACCATCTACTACATACAATGGGTCACCACCTGTTAATGAGTTTACCCCACGGATACGGATATTTGGCGAACCAAATTTTGCACCCGATTGGCCTAATACCTGAACCCCCGCAATTTTACCTGCCAGGGCATTACCTACGTTGGCATCACGAGAAACAGTCAGTTTTTCTGAATTGATACTTTGGGCAGTATAAGTCAATGATTTTTTCTCGCGAGAGATACCCAAAGCAGTTACTACTACTTCATTTAATTGAGCAGCATCACTCTTCAACGTTACGTTGATTACCGACATATTGCCTACTGCAATGGTCTGTGTTTCGAAGCCAATAAAGCTAAATAAAAGAGTAGAGCCCTTAGTAGCTGCAATTTTGTAATTGCCGTCAGCATCAGTTTGTGTACCTTTGTTTGTACCTTGCAATACAACACTTACACCAGGAAGAGCAGATCCGTCATCAGCAGTAACCTTTCCGGTTACATTCACATCTTGGGCAAAAGCGTAACCTGCCCAGGCCAGCATAAAGCAGGCGAGTAGAAGTTTCCTCATACAGTTCGTTAGTTTGTTTTAATTAATTTTATGTACTTTTTTAATTGTACTTTAATGCTAAGTTAGAGTGTTTTTCTGAGAAAAAGGAAACTTTTTAAAAAAAATTAAATATGTGGTGAGATGAACAAAGAAATTTCAGCGACTGCCCGCATACAATTTTCGACAAAAGTTGAAGAAATACACTTGGGTGTATTCTTTAGCCATATTATTTAAATAAAGCGGTTTAGTAGCTAAGGTATACGGTTTTGAAGATATATTACCAACAAAAAAGGAGTCTCGCGAGAGACCCCTTTTTTGTTTATTTGCCTGGAACCAAATGATTAATCAACATCCCAGAATATTCTTGTAGTAAATACATCAATTGTACCTTGTGCTTTTACATTGGCGGTATTAGAACCACCTTCTGTATTTGGATAGAATAAACGCAAAGGACGTTTTGTCTCACCAATGATCTGGATACTTTGTGGAGTAACCGGAAGGTTAGTTCTTCTGTATTCTACCCACGACTCAAACCCGCTGAAGTTGTTTAATGCAATCCATTTCTGAATAGCAATAGCTGTTAATTTATCAGGAGATGCAGTCCAGTCATAGTTTACAACACCACTTCCTTTGTAAGCGTCAGCATTGGCAGCACCAGCACCTAACACACGGAATGATTGTTTGATACCTTCTTCAAAGTACTCCTGAGCAGTGTTTGGTAGCGCTACGTCTGAATATCTTTGTTTCGCTTCTGCTAATGCAAATTGAATTTCAGCAGCTGTCATGATAATATAAGGACGGTTATATTCGCCTTTTACCAATAAGCTTGGTCCGAGTGGTACAGTGTTAGCTGGTAAGTAACCTGAGCTTACACCAAATGGCGTTCCTCTATAGTTAGCAACAACCTCTTTCAGGATACTTGTACCGGGAGCATTGCCATTTTCGCCGCTATTGGCATAGGCAATTCTTTTCAGACGAAGAGTATCGCCAGATGATTTCAGGCTGTTAACTAAAAACTCGGTGATACGAGGATAGTTATTCAAAGCTCTTTTAGCTCCATTGGCATCATAACCCCAACGGTCATAAACCGGGTTCAATTTACCTGCAGTTGCCAAATAAAAGAAAGAACCGCCTACACCTACATCTTCACCTGTGATGAAACCTGAACCTTCACTTACAATTTTAGCAATTTCACCTTTGATATAAGCTTCCTTTCCGGTAACTTTTGCCTGACGAATCAGGATTCTCAATTTCAATGAGTTAGCAAATTGCGTCCATTTTGTAAGGTTCCCTCTGAACACGATGTCAGACCCTGAAAACGCACTGGCAAATGGATTGGCTTTAATATCTGCAATACCAGCATCTATCAATTTAATCAAATCGTCGTAGATAGCTTTCTGATCATCAAATTTTGGAGCCAATGAAGCTGTTCCTTTCAAAGCATCTGAGAAAGGCACATTGCCATACATATCAACCAGGTGTTGATAAACCATCGCTTTCATTACTTTAGCAGGGCCTTTGAAATATTTCTGATTAGCCGCGTCAGCATTCTGAATTACAAACTCATAATCTTCCAGGTTATCATACATACCATCCCAATAGTTGAAATCCCCATCGGTAAAGTTATAAGCAAACTGAGTAGTACTGATAATGTATCCATTTCCTTGCGACCATTGTCCAGACCAGTATGAACCAAGCTCATTATAGCCAAGCATGTTGGTTGATGTTACGTTTACTGCATTGGTAAATACAAAGCTAGGCGATGCAGTAGGTAGGGAGTTCGGGTTAGTGTTGATATCAAAAAATGATTCTTTACAGCTACTACCAACCAAAACAACCAGAGCAGATATTATTATTGATTTTAATTTCATGTTCTTCAATGGTATTGTTGATTAAAATGTAAGGTTAAGGTTCACACCATACTGACGTACAGGAGGCGTTTGGTTAGTATTGTTGATACCCAAACCGTTTCCTGTTGTAAAGCTATACTCAGGGTCAGTATAGAAGTTCATTTTGTCTACGATAGTAATCAGGTTACGACCGTATAGAGCGATGCTTGCACCTGAGAAAATCTTAGTTTTCGAAAGGATACTTTGCGGAACAGTATAAGAAAGGTTAATATCACGTAATTTGATAAACCATGCTTTGTTTACAAAGTTTTCAGAAATCAGACGATATTGGTCTACCCATAGAGCGTATTCCGGTTCACGAACCTTCACTGTTGTATTAGGAACTACTTTACCATCTGCATCCAGGTAAGCAGAGTTAGGGAAGATTTGGTCCGTTCTATTTTCAGTCCATTTACCAGAACCTGTAAAGGTCATTTGTCTTCCTAAATCGCTATACATATAGTTGCCACCACGATACTCGAAGTTGAATGTGAAAGCAAAAGCGCCATAGCTCATTCTTGAACCTAAACCAACAATGTGGCGTGGTAATGTACCACCTCTTGGTGTAAGAGTAGTCTGGCGCAATGGATAACCAGTAGTAGCACTTACTAAACGATAACCTGAACCATCGGCAGCATATTGATAACCGTCAGTTTTCAACATCGGGAAGCGAGAACCTTTGATAACGTTGGTATTTGCATAAGAATAACCACTTACCAGGAACTCGTTGATACCAGGGTATAGTTCAAGTACTTTGTTATCGTTATAAGAGTATCTCACACTTGCATCCCATGAAAATTTGTTTCCTCTGGCGATCAAATACTTCAATTCTGCTTCATAACCCCAGTTTTTAGTTTCACCTACGTTGATTAACAAGTTAGGGAAACCAGTTGAGTTAGGAACTTTAACTGTGATTACCTGTCCTTTTGAATTTTGCGTATAAGCCGATACGTCGATGTTCACTCTGTTATCGAACAACTGGAACTCACCACCAACCTCAGCAGAAGTTACAGTTTCAGGTTTCAGATTCGCATCAGGTAGAACATTACCAACAGTTAAACCTACTGTATTACCGTAAGGGAAGTTAGCACCATTAGGATACGTTAAGTCCAAACCATAGAACGGAATATTGTCGTTTGCGTTTTTGTTGTAGTTCACACGCAATTTAGCATAGTTTAATACATTGCTTTTCAAAGATGGGAACGCATCTGTTGGGATAAACGACAAGGCAACACCATAGTAAGGGTATGACCAAAGGTTGGTCGGACGAGTTGGTTTGTAGAACAATGAAGTCTGATCATAACGGAAAGTACCATTCAGAATCAACCAGTTTTTGAAGTTAGACGTTAAGTCAGCGTAGTAACCCACACGACGTTGTAGATAGTTACCTTCACCCCCTGTTAACTCACCCTGACGGTTCGAAACGTTATATACATCAGGTACAACAATTGAGCTTGAACCTACAGATACTTCTTTGATATAACGTTGGTATAAGCTATTACCCAGGATTAATTTATTGGCAAACGGACCGAAATCTTTTTCTAACAATAACTGGAACTCGTTGTTCAATACGTTTTCAGTTTTAGTATAGTCATTAACACTACCTAAGATATCGGTAATAGCACGATAGATACCGGTACCATCACCCTCAAAGAAGAATGGGTCCTTAATAAATGCTTTTGTTTTCGCGTAGTCAGAATACAGGAATTTGCCTGTTGTATTTTTCTGAGTACGTGAGTTATTCATGATACCCAAACGGTTAGTAACTGTTGCCCAAGGAGTAATTTTATATGTAGCATTCAGATTACCACTTATGTTGGCATCTTTATAAACCTGGCGGTTATTATCTGCGTTGAAATACGGGTTATTATAATAATCGTTATAGTAACCGTTAGGATTAGCAAATTTATCTGTTTTCCAGTCGCGATATTGTGTATAGTCAAGGTTACCCGGCTGGTTGATTACGTCATTATAAAAGTCAGAAGAAGTTCTGTCATAATTGGCTTGTGTATAGCTTGCATTAAAGCCAACTGATAATTTGTTGTACTCTCTTGTTGATGATAAGCGCGCACCTGTTCTTTCGCTTTTATCGCCAGGAACAATACCCTGAATCTTTTGATTTTCTAATGACATATAGAAAGTTCCGTTGTCATCACCGCCCGAGAAGTTGACCTGGTTGTTCATAGAAACACCTGTATCAAAAGCATTGTAACGGCTATTTTTAACAGCTGCATAAGGAACCATGTTTACACTACCATCTTCAACACTACGACCTAACTGACGGATTGAACCATCGAATGGGTCTCCGAATTGTTGGTTTTCATAAGCTCTCCAGTTTGCTTTCATGCGTACTAGTGGGTCAGAGCTATAACCTGCCGAACCAAAAGATTGATAATAGTGAGAACCTGAACCATATTTATCCTGGAAGTCAGGTAAGAAACTGATTTGCTCAAAGTTTGTACTGTTTGAATAACCAACTTTGATTTTGCCTTTAGTCCCTTTTTTAGTAGTGATAACCATAGCACCGTTGATACCTGCCGAACCATATAATGTTGCCGCCTGACCACCTTTCAGGATAGAGATATTATCAATATCGTTAGGGTTAATCATCGCTAACATGGTAGAGGTAGTCTGCATACCGTCAATAACGATCAATGCTTCATTGTTACCAGTTAATGAACGGAAACCACGTAATACGATTTTTACAGAAGGGTCAACGCTGTTATTGACGTTATAAACCGCCAAACCCGTTACTTTTCCTGAAAGGGCTTGTGCCAATTGAGGAGAACGACCTACTGTTACATCTTCTGTGCTTACTTTAGAATACGCATAACCAATCTCTCTCAGGTTTTTACGGATACCCTGAGCAGTCACAACCACTTCGTTTAATTGAGCGGCATCACTTTTTAAAATGATGTCAATAGTACTGGCATTACCGACAACTGCGGTTTGTGTTTCAAAACCGATGAAACTGAATAAAAGGGACGCTCCTTTTTTTGCAGCAATTTTGTAGATACCATTTGCGTCTGTTTGTACACCTTGATTTGTGCCTTTTACCACGACACTCACACCAGGAAGAACTGAACCGTCGTCAGCCGTAACTTTTCCAGTTACATTGACATTTTGGGCATAAGCATAGCTACCCCATACCAGCATCATGCAGGCAAGTAGAAGTTTCCTCATACAGTTTGTTTAGTTTGTTTTTAAGTTTATTTAGTTTAGAATACGTGTGTTAGGCCACATATTGAAGCGTTAAATTAATAACTTTTTTACTTACTGCATAATTTCAGATAAAAAAAAAATAAATTTTTGATTTTTTTTACAAAGAAATGTACAATAGTCCTTGAAATGTAGGACTATTCTTAGAAAACCCTTGCAGTATCAGGTAAAATTAATTTGAGGAAATTTTCCCCAAATTAATTTTGGCAGAATATTATTTGGGCATTTGGTTTCTCATAATCTTAGAAAGTATGCCTGGGAAGAAACGTTTTAAATAAACACCCAATACCTCTTTGCGGCCAATATAGACTTCTTCTTTGCCTTTTGCAATCGCATTCACAATACTTTCAGCACAGTCTTCCGGCGATATGCCAGTGGCTTGGTTCTGGTCCATCCGGCCGTGTTTGCTCCCATCGCCAGAAATCGCATTAACAGAGATATTAGTATGTATATAGCCGGGACATATAAGCGTAATATTGATGTTTTCTTTCCATACTTCGGCACGTAATGAATCAAAAAAGCCATGAAGTGCATGTTTGGTAGCACAATAGCCCGAGCGCATAGGTGTCCCTAATTTCCCTGATACGCTACTGGTAACCGCTATGCTCCCTCTTTTTTGTTTGAGCATGATAGGCAATACGGCTTTTGTCAGGGCTACAACTCCAAAGAAGTTAATATCCATTATTTTATGATATACTTCCATATCGCTTTCAAGAACTGAGCTTCTTTGTGAAATACCAGCATTGTTAAACAATACATCGATAGTACCAAAGTGTTTGATTACTTCTTTGACTTTAGCCGGGAACTCTTCCGATTTTTCTACATCAATGGGTAGTACCAATACATCTGCATCAGGCAGATGGGTATTTTTCTTTACCCGTTGCAATTCTTCTTCTCTTCTGGCTGAAATAACTAATTTGGCACCTTCTTTGGCAAATTCATAAACGGTGGCTTCACCAATACCTGAAGAAGCACCTGTAATCCAGACAACCTTATTTAAAAATCTTTTCATGGGTTTGTTAATTCTTTCAAGCGTCTAAACTTCTATTCAATCTTTATTGTTTACTTAGATTAGGGTTTTGTGATGATAATTCCTTAGATTTTGGTAAAAACCCCAAATATTTCAGAACTTTGCAAAATAGTTGAAGAAAATATGGAAAAACAAGATATACGAAAGCTTTCTGTCGACCAGCTGAAAACCTGGCTTTCAGAAAATGGCGAGCAGGGTTTTCGGGCAAAACAGATTTCGGAGTGGTTGTGGAAGAAGTCAGCAAGGAGTTTTGATGAAATGACTAACCTATCCTTAAAAACACGGGACTTGTTGAAAGAGAAATTTGAGATCAGACCTGTATCGGTGCTAAGGAAGCAGGTATCAAACGATAAAACCATTAAATCAGGGTTCAGATTGTTTGATGGGAATCTGGTTGAGGGCGTGCTGATTCCGGCAGATGATCGGATGACCGCATGTGTATCCTCACAGGTTGGTTGCTCGCTTACCTGTAAATTCTGTGCTACTGGTTATATGCCGCGTAAGAGAAATCTGGATGCAGCCGAAATTTACGACCAGGTTGTGCTGATAAAAGAACAGGCCGAACAGCATTATCAGGCACCATTGACAAATATAGTATATATGGGTATGGGCGAACCACTACTCAATTATGCCAGTATGATAGAATCAATAGAGCGCATTACCTCACCTGATGGATTGGGGTGGTCGCCTAAGCGTATTACAGTAAGTACGGCAGGCATTGCCAAAATGATTCAGAAACTGGGTGATGATGGCGTAAAGTTCAACCTGGCTTTATCACTTCATGCAGCGAATGACGTAAAGCGCAATGAAATTATGCCTATCAATGAAACCAATTCATTGAAGAATCTGGCAAGTGCACTGAATTACTTCTACAAAAAGACTGGTAACCGTATTACTTTTGAATACATCGTTTTTAATGATTTCAATGATTCGCTTCAGGATGCCAAAGAATTGTGGGAGTTTACCAAGAAAGTACCTGCCAAAGTGAATATCATTGAATATAACCCTATTGCCGAAGCTGATTTTGTTAATACCACAGAAGATAAACTGGGCAAGTTTGCCAAATTTTTAGAAGATAAAGGAGTTGTGGTAAATGTACGTAGAAGCAGAGGGAAAGACATTGATGCAGCCTGCGGGCAATTGGCTATTAAAGAGCCAAATGTTGCTGCTTAATATTTTTATAAAGTAGACTGTCTCAAAAATTTCTTGTGCAAAATATTATTTGGCTCGATACAACCCCACACCCTAAGTCCCTCCTTATTGTTGGGGAAAGGTTGGGATGGGGTAGACGCCACACAGTCTTTTCCAAATACTATTTGGTCTTAAGCGCATTTGAGACAGTCTCCTTCTTTTGTAGAGTAGGTATAGCTTTTATAAAAGTGTATAGAAAAGGTAGCGGTGGTTGTGTGGATTAATGGTTTTATCTGATAATGGTGTTTAGCCAGACATTCAAGGCAAGAATGAGCATCAAATGGGCTAATACAGTTAATTGTGTGAATAATTCTTTTCTTGGTTCGCGACGAATAATATTGTTAAAAGCTGCCCCGCTTAATAGCACCGTCCAGATAGCAATGCCAAACAAGCGAAGCTCCGGGAAAAGGATAGACACGGCTCCGATAATCTCAACCACACCAATTATCTGCATTATCTTCATTGAGTACCCCCACGTAGTAAATTTTCTGATTTTAGCCGGTTCGGCCATCATTTTAGCGTAACCAAAGTACAAAGTAGGCCCTACAAAAAGCGCTACTAAAATCCATAGAAGAGTTGTTAATAGTTCCATAATTAAGGTCATTTATTGTTTCCTTAACAAAGGTATTACCCCCTATTGACAACCCTATGTCAGCAATGTTTTAGTTTTTTTCAAAATTTTAAAAATAGTTTCTTAACCTAATTGCAGCCACCAATCTGGGCGGTAAATACTACACCATTGCCACCTGCTGTAAATCCCGGTTGTAAGACAACAGCATTTTTAGCATCAAAAGTTGTATTAGAGGTGGGTATCACTTTACTGGTTGATGTTAACACACCACCATCCTGCACGGTTAGCGCTCCATTATTAAAGGTCAGACTAATAGTCTGATTACTCAAACATAGCCCTTCATAAGCACCTAAATCAACCCTCATACTTAACAATCGATCATTAAAGCCTAGATCTTTAGTCAACCCTGCCAATGAAGCGGCAGCATTATCACCCACATTACGGCAGGGAGAAGTACTTTTTAAATTGAAAGTTCCAGTATCAAACTGCGGGTCTGCATTTAAAATATTGCTTCCTGCAAATCGATTATTAGCAATGGCAGTATTAGTGAGGGCAATATTATTTTCAGAGCCTAACGCATCAATCTGGGTATTGTATAAAGAGAGATTATCCCAGATGATAGAATTATTGATTTTGAGCGCTGACTGAAGGGTATTACCTAAAGCCGTATAATGAATCCCGCCTGTGCCATACATATCAGAACTATTCTTACTGATGGTACAATTAATCAGTTGAGTGGATAGGGAGCGAGGTTGTATATTATCTGAAACGGCATAATGAAAAATGGAAGCCCCCTGAGCTGATTTATTATTGGTAAACAGACTGCCATAGATTTTCAGACTCGAAGGTGCAAAATCCATAAGCCCAAAATGGGCTATCGCACCCCCACCATAAAGCGCTTCATTATTGCGGATAATACAATTTCTAAGGGTAAGCTCTGTTGTATCTTCTCCGGCTACTAATAAAATACCTCCGCCTGATTGCTTCTGATAAGTTATATCTAAATCACCTCCCTGTGCATTACCTCCTTCAATATTAAAACCATCGAGCAGCACTTTAGTACCTCCTAGTTTCAGTACATGATAACTATTATCAGCATCTGTATTTGTATCACCTATATTCCCACTCAATATGGTCGGATTAGCAACCCAGTTTCTGCTTTCCAATGTCGATTCATTGCCGGCAAAGCCACCGTACCAATTGATATTGTCTCTTAGTTCAAACGAAATAGCTCTATCTGTACCAGAGGTTGGGTAATGAGTACCACCTGCTACCCATATTGTATTACTTCTTACGCACCCGACCTCCTGCAAATAAGAAAGGTTAGTATAAGCATCTGCCCAGGAAGAGCCATCGTTTCTACCGGTAGCATTTTTATTAACATAGAGCCGAGGGTATTCATTAGAGTACTTGACGCTACCTGCATATTCGTAAGCACCCATGTCAATGTTTCCTCTTATGCGTATATTGCCTAAGATATCTTTTGAAACAAAGGATAAATAATTATTTAACAGATAACCATTATTGCCAGTATTTACACTTCTTCCACAAGTGCTTGGCGTATAGTCTCTTTTTGCCGGATTCATGAACCAGGGATTAGTACTGATAACGTTTCGGGCTTCATCAGGTGTAAGGTCTTGTATATCTGAAGAAAAGGCATCAGATTTTGCTCCTGCCTGATCATTAGCTATACCCGGAAAAATGGGAGCGATATTGCCCCAGATGATGCTGTTAAAGATAGAATCGAGAGCTAAAACACTGCTCGAACTAGAAAAATTATAAATAGCCCCTCCGGCTACGGTTGCTGTATTCTGGGCTATGGTGCAATTAACTAATTTAAAAGAAGCAGATGCTCCAGTCACTAAATTGCCTATTGCACCACCTTGTCGGGCCGAATTACCATAAATCGCCGTATTGAGTATTGTTATATCAGATGGGTAGTACATAGCCAGATTGCAAATGCCTCCACCGCTATTTACGACATTATTTTTTGTAATGATACAATTAACAATAAAAGCAGAATTCGCTCTTCCGTTAAAACTATTATCTATGCGTATACCGCCACCATTACCCGCTCCGTTTGCATCCTGAATAATCAGGCCATCTAATAATGTGCCGTTTACATTCGACAGCCTGACCACAGTACTGCTATTATCTAAAGAATCGTTGAGATTACCGATATTCCCGCTAAGAATAGTTTTATTAATAGCCCAGTTGCGTTGTCCTAGTGTAGATTCATTACCCACAAAACCACCATAATATTTCACACCTGATAAAGGCGTGAAACTTTTGTTTCGGTCATTATCAGCAGTAGGTTTGTAAGTACCTGCCGCCACCCAGACTTCAGCTACTGTGCATCCTTCTTTGTTCGCAGGGAAAGTATGCATGGCATTATTCCAGTCATATCCTTTGCCGTTACCTGCGATAGCAGGCTTGAGATAAAATCTTCCTGCAGAACCAGAACCAAAATATTCATAGGCTCCCATATCTATTATCTGCATGCCCGCTTTAATTCTGGGATTATGATTTAAATCGTAAACAAAAGGTACATTGTTGGTACCCGCGTTAATAACAGGCGAACAGCCATTGCTGATACTGAAATCATCATTATCAGGATTAGAAAAATAAGGATTCGTATCAATATTATTATCTGAAGTTCCTTTGCCCTGAATATCTGAATAGCTAATAGACAATATCTGGTTACTGCGCGCTAAATAATATGCATCAATGTTATTTCCCCAAATTATAGTGTTAATAATACTAATGGTAAGGAATTTTTGCTTAGAAGAAACATAAATGTCTAAAGCTCCGCTACTATTGGGCTTTGTGCAAGTATTATGCGCAATGGTGCAACTAGTAATAGTTAAATTATTCTGAAATGAAGCATTATTCGAAGTTTGTTCAAAATATATGGCAGCTCCGCTGAACGCAGAATTATTTGCTATCAAACATTGATTAATGTTTAAATTGAGATGTCCTTCATTTGTACTGGCAATTCGAATACCGCCACCATCAATAGACGATTTATTTCTTATGATTTTACAATATTCAATAGTAGGACTACTTTTTGAAGAAGTAACATCCCCTTCAATAATTAATCCTCCTCCAACTATTCCTTCTGGGGCGTTCCCATCACGAATCGTAAATCCACTGATAATGGTTCCAACGGCTGCTCCACGTACTCTAAGCACGCTAAAGGAATTATCAGCATCAGTATTTAAATCACCGATATTACCGCTTAATATAGTCTCATTCAATTGCCAGTTCCGTTGGTCCAGACTGGTTTCATTACCTGCAAACCCACCATAAAGCCGCACATTGTTTTTGACAATCAGGGTCACATTTCTATCAGTACCATTAGTAGGTTTATAGACTCCCTTTGTAACCCAGACTATTGCTCCGGGGTAAGCATTATTTAATCCCTGAACCAGGCTATTAAAAGCATTTTGCCAGGAACCTCCGTCTCCATTCCCACTGGCAGTTGGATTTACGTAAAGATAATAAGTGGCAGGAACCCAGCCTGTTACACCTATCCAATTAGAAGTCTCACCACTTAAGGCAAAATTCATGAGTGTTCCATTTGTACTTCCGCTTTTGCGATTTATCAAAGTAGTTTCGCTGCTATTATTACCATAGGCAATACCCTGATTAAACTGAAAATTTATTAGCGTATTGTTCCCCCAAAATTCAGCATCATTCATTCTGATTCTAACAGTAGACTCACTAAGAGCATATAAATCTACTCTTACGGTTTCTAAGGCACCTTTAAAATACTTTGGTATACCCGAAATATTATCGGCACCAAGTGTTATTCTGTCGGTATTATAGGCGTTGTAATTAGTAGAAGTGCCTGAAAGATTCTGTTGTACACCATTGACATATAAATATCGGATGCCATTGTCATTAACAGCGGCAATATGATACCAGGTATCGGCACTTAGAATCCCATTGGCGGTGGTCATTCCATCGAAATTGATTCCTGTATAAGGCGCTGTGTCAGATAAACGAAGAGTGAAACCCTGACTGGCATCTGTATTCTTTTTTGAAACAATACCAGCTAATGCACTAAAGGCTTTCGGTTTTATCCAGCATTCAATAGTATAGGAATTCGACAAGTAAAAATACTGGGGATCGGGTACCTCCACATAGTCGTTGATACCATCAAAATCTAAGGCGTTACCAGATTGGGCATAACTTGGTCCGGCAATTATGTACAAAAAGAGCGTGATAAGTAAAAATATTTTTCTCATTGATATAGATGGTTAGAATAATAGGAGATTGGATCAATTTGCACAATCGCTGAAACTGATACCCAACCATTTAGATTTACGGGGGCAGCTGTTTTTATTTACAGTTACCGCGTAGGTGCCAGAGGAATTGATACTAAAGGTCGAGGCTGTTGCTCCTGAAACGGGCTCGCCATCTTTATACCACTGATAAGTACTGCCATTAGTAGAAGTCGGAACAGACAAAACATAGGTTTGGGCATTACAATAAGTGCCGCTACTGGTAGAAGCTATGGTAAAATTGCTATTAGTGCTATGTGTATGAATACATTCAAGTGCTTTTTTAAAATTAATTCTACCATAGCCTAATTGTAGTTTATAATTAGGATTAAGAGACGCAATATCATCGGCTGTGTTTTTTATAAGACTCTCTACGGAGTCGGCGGTCATTTCGGGCCTTACAGATAATAGGAAACCGATTGTGCCCGCTACTAATGGTGAGGCCATTGAAGTGCCCGATAAACTACCATATTGGTTGTAGGGTAAAGTATTATAAATATCACTTCCCGGCGCCGCAATATCAATGGTACTGCCAAAGTTTGAAAAGTAACTGACGCGGTCTGCACTATCGGTACTTGCTACAGAAATAACTCCATCAAAAGAAGAAGGATAATGCGGAGAAGAAGAGGAATTATTTCCGGCGGCGGCTACCAATATAATACCTGATTGATGTGCCAGTTCAATAGTCAGTCTTTCGGTTTGGTCAAAGCCGTTGCCTCCGAAAGACATATTCACAACTCTTACTGAGCCCAGTTCTACTATTCGGGCCATGCATTCCGGGTAATAATCTATATATGGGCTTCCTAAACTGGCGTTCATACCAATCACTTTTAAGCGATTGAAACCAACGCCCGAAACACCAATGCCATTATTGGTCGTGGCAGCTATAATACCGCTTACATGAGTGCCATGCAGATCGCTGGTTTTTGACGGCCTGACGTCGAAATCATTAAAAGCTAAATCCTGACAAAAGCTCATATTCTGAAACAAGTCCGGATGGTCTACCTGCATAAAACCATCAATAACCCCTACTGAAATAATTGTTTTGGACTGGGCCGCGCCAAATGATTCCAAGGCCTGAATCTTAGCTAAATGCCACATTTTGTTTAATTCAGGGTCATTTGGTGTTTCGGTGTAATGGGTTTTTCTGATAGCAATTTTTTCAGCGTATTCTACAGCCGGGTTCTGTTTCAGTTCATTAATGAATTTTTCGAGCAAGGCAGGGTCTTCTATTTTGATACGATACACCTGTTGCAGTTTTGCTGATCTTGAAAAGTAAAAGGGTCTTAATGCCTGATTATACTGATACTTCTGCATCACTGATTGTAAAGCGGGAAGTTCCCGATTGACATTTACGACAGCAGAAGTGGCATTAGGTTGAAAATTAGCCGTGCCTGATTTTAGCTTTACGTAGATTTCGGCAGGCACGTAGTTGCTGTCGGCACTAACAGTCTGGGCCGAAAGCCCGGAAATGAACAGGCATAGAAATACACTGGTATTTAGCAGTAGTCGAAATAGGTATTCAGGTTTCATTGTAAGAAATGGTTTATCGAAACACTTATAGTTTATTTAATTCAGCATCGATCGTCTTTACCTGATAGTGGAAATAGGCAATCAGTGCCGCGAGCAATAGTATAAAAATGACCAGAGCCCAGCCCCAGAAACAGGGTTTGGAGAAAAGGTTTGCATTTTTGTCGGAGGGCGTTATCATGTAACAAAACTTGCCTGAAAGCAGGAGAAGACCAAAAAAGGGGGTTGGACAAAAATGGGACACTTTTCCAGAGAGCAGAATTGAACAGTATTCTGATAAAAAATAGGTCCGTTTTGGTTAGAATTGACTATTTTTGTTCAGCCTATTTCCGATCCAGATTATGAAATGTTTTTTTTACCATATACTTATCCTATGTCTGATTTCCACCGGAATTCTGGCACAGAACAGGTTTGATGGGAGGACATTCGAGGCGTTGAATGAAAAGGATAGGTATACTTATGCGCTTAAGGTATTTTCAGCAGAGGAAAGAGACAGTGTCCGTGTTAAGAAATATCTGCAAGAGGCGCTCGCAATAGCGCAACAAAAGAAAGACCGTCCTACCGAAGTGCTTGTTCTGATTCAGCATTTCAATTATTTGTATTATGTGGCCAATCATCCATCCACTCTCTTTGTTAAATCAGCTATTATCAGGGCCATTAAACAAGCGGAAGCCTATGACCTGCCGATTCAGCTGAATATTGCACGTATACACTATGGCGGCTATTTGTTTAATCGGGAGAAAAGCTATGATAAAGCCTATGAAGTCTTCTTAAGGGCCTTCAATGGTCTTGAAGAAATAGGTTTTGCGAAAATGCAGTATTTTCCGGGTGAGCAAACAAGCGGACTACTCTATTATCCGGCATTAGATTTCTACCAATTGGAAGATTATCCCAATGCTATTAAATTCCTGCAGATAGCACACCAATACCCTAATCCTGAAAATACCTTCAATACATGGCAGGTAATTAATACGCTTGGCTTATGCTATTTGCGAAATGACCAGCCAAAGCAGGCTATTCAGTATTTTCAGAAAGGCTACGAATATGCTAAGCAAATTAAATCTGAAATATGGCAAGGGGTGAGCTATGGCAATATAGGCAGCACCCTGATGAAAATGAATCAATACAAAGAAGCTTTACCCTATGTGCAGACTGATTATGGCATTGCGAAAAAAGTCAATGAACGGGAGTCTATTTTTAATGCCTTAAGTAATCTGATGGAGATATACATTCATGAAAAAAACTATAAGGCTGTTAGTGGGGCAATTGAAGAATCAGAACGTATCTATAAGGATGTTCGGAGAACCCACCCTACTTATTTCACAGAGTTTAAACTGATTAATATTTACAGAGCGAAATCGAAGTTATATGAGATACAGGACAATGCTTCTGAGGCATTAGTGTATAATAAAAAATATATGGCATTAAATGATAGCCTGAATAAACGAAACGATGCCCGGCGATATAAACTGATTCAGCAAAGGCTTGAAGCCGAGAAATACGTAGCAAAAGTAAATGCCCTTGAAAAAGAAAAAACGGCTGAAATATGGAAACGTAATGGTGCTATTATCATTCTGCTCATAGGACTGATAGTCGGCATTATTAAATTCCGGGATATTCGACTTAAACAGAAACAGGCTGAATTGCAATTGGAAACCTTTACAAAAAACTTCAAAGCCAAAAGTGAATTAGCCGATAGCTTGCAAAAAGAAATCAGCGAACTTATGTCTCAGGGACAACAAGTAGAGACGTTAGAACAACTCAGGAAAAAAACCATATTAACAGAGGACGATTGGAGCGAATTCAAAACCCTTTTCGATAAAGTATATCCTGATTTTATCAACAATTTATACAAACAGAATCAGGATATTACCCATGCTGAAGTACGTTTGTTGGCACTATCTCAACTCAACCTCCGCGATCACGAAATGGCCAATATGTTAGGAGTTTCTATTGACGCCATCCGCAAAACACGGTATCGTTTCAGAAAGAAGACTACCGCGTAAACCACTGAAAATTAAATGGTATAAGTCCTTTCAGCCTTACCAAAGGATAGTTATATTTGTTTGCAATCCATCGAATTATATCCGGATATTTTTGAAGCCAGGAACTAAGGCAAAGCGAAAGTCTTATATTAAGATTCCGGGTATTGAATAGTAACAAAAATGGCAAATAATGATTTTACCGCTGTAGTTGCTTTTGAAACCCGACAGGTCTGGAGAGAATGGCTGATGGCGAATCATGATAAAGAGAAGAATATCTGGCTCAAAATTTATAAGAAAGAAAGTGGGATGCGCGGTATTTCATTTGATGAGGCCCTGGAAGAAGCCCTGTGTTTTGGGTGGGTGGATAGCTCGATGAAAGGAACAAATGAAGGCTACTATTATCAATATTTCGGACAAAGAAACCCCAAAAGTAACTGGAGTAAATACAATAAGGCCAAAGTTGAAAAACTGATAGAGGCAGGACTGATGGCAGAGCCGGGTATGAAAGTAATCAATTTCGCCAAAGAGAATGGCTATTGGACAGCCCTTGATGATGTGGAAAACCTGATAAATCCAGCTGATTTGCAAATGGCTTTAGATAATAACCCAAGGGCAAAGGTTTATTTTGAGGCTTTCCCCCGGTCTGTAAAAAGAAGTATTTTAGAATGGCTATTCAGTGCCAAACAAGATGAAACCCGAAAAAAGAGAATTGAAGAAACAGTAAGACTTGCTGAACAAAATATACGTGCAAAATAATAAACTCCTAAAGACAATGGAAACGCAAAACAGACGGGATTTCGGTAAACAGATTCTGGGCACAGCCCTTAACTATTTTCTTTTGGAAAGCCTTTTTAGCTCACAGGCTTTTGCTAAGCCTGTGTTGCCTATAGCTAATCACTGGGCCAAACAATTGAGTGAGATTTGCAATGATTTGAAATTAGAAAAGATTTCTCCTTTACTATGGCAAAATCAGGTAGAGAAACTATTTAACCATATAGAATTAGAAGAAATGCTGAAATTTATTGATTTTGAGACATTGACGAAAAACTTTGACTACCCGGATTTAGGGGTTAATACCAAAATGATTACTTTTCCGAAATTAGACGGATTGCCTGAAAAGACTGTATTTATCAAGAAAATCTTCGGTATGAAAAAAGACCGGGCCATTATTCCACATGGACATTCGAATATGTCGTCGGCGCATCTGGTCTTGAAAGGAGAATTTGCCTTGAAACATTATGATAAGGTGCATGAGGACGAGAAAAATCTGTTCATCAAACCTACCATTGAGAAAATGGCTAAGGTCGGAAGCAGTTCATCTATTTCAGACGAAAAGAATAATATTCACTGGTTTATTGCCAATACAGAAACTGCTTTTACTTTTGATGTAATTATGCTTGATTTAGGCGGGAAAGAATACGATATTCATAATATCGATATAGAAGCTGGTGAAAAAGCTGGCAATGGCCTGATACGAGCCCCGAAAATGGATGTGCAGACGGCTTTGAAAAAATATGGTAAGCAACACCATTAACAAATATATATTACACTAAACTAAAACCTATGAAAAAGAATCTTCTTTGGGCTTTCCTGCTTTTATCGGCAGGTAGCTTTGCGCAAACACAATTTTCTATTACTGTACCTAACCAACAAGGGCTTCTTGACGGAAGACTCCTGGTGATGCTTTCAACCAATGCCGATAGAGAACCCCGTTTTGATGTCACAGATGCATTGAATACCCAATTAGTATTTGGGGTTGATGCGGAAAACTGGAATGGTGCACAGGCTAAAGTCGTGAACAATATCAATGGTTTTGGCTACCCAAAAAGATATATGAAAGAAGTACCGGCCGGAGAATATTATGTGCAGGCGCTATTGCATAAATATGAAACATTCAAGCGTAAAGATGGGCACACGGTAAAAATGCCAATGGACAGGGGAGAAGGACAACAATGGAACAGAGCTCCGGGCAACCAGTACTCAAAACCCATCAAAATAAAATTTGACCCTAAAGGCACTTCGGTTGTGAAATTAAGCTTAGACCAGGTAATACCACCCATTGAAGAGCCTAAGGATACCAAGTATATTAAGCATATTAAGATTCAGAGTAAATTGCTGACAGAATTTTGGGGCAGGCCAATGTATTTGGGCGCTCATATTTTACTACCGGAAGGCTTTGATGAGCACCCTAATGTAAAGTATCCTTTAGCAATCTTTCACGGGCATTTTCCTGATAATTTTGATGGTTTCCGTACTACCCCACCAGATGAAAACCTAAAGACTGACGATTACAATGCCCGCTTCAAGCTCTATGGTTATAACAAAATAGTGCAGCAGGAGGCGTATGATTTTTATAAGATGTGGACGGGTAAAGACTTCCCTAGGGTTCTGGCGATTGAGATTCAACATGCTTGTCCGTTTTATGATGATTCTTATGCCGTTAACTCAGAAAATATAGGCCCTTATGGCGACGCCATTACTTATGAACTGCTTCCTGAAATAGAAAAACGATTCAGGGGCATTGGTGAGGGCTGGGCAAGGTTCACTTATGGTGGCTCAACAGGCGGTTGGGAGGCCTTGGCAGTACAGGTAAAATACCCAGACCAATACAATGGTTGCTATGC
>CBIHRH010000014.1:0-20858 GCA_966212365.1 uncultured Emticicia sp.
AGATATTCGAACAAATGCTGTCTTACTTGCCAAAACTCATTAACAAAGTGAACCCCTTCGCCTAATCCCACAACCTTACTATCCCCAACAATTTCGTTCAACACCTCAAGGTTAACAAGAAAATTATCTGTATTATTTATTTTTAAGTTGTAGACTTCCATAAAATATATCGTTTTCTTGTGGCCTGACCTTTAGCCGTTACTAGACTCAACTTATGCTGATATTTTCCACAAGTACGGTTAAAAAAATCACAACAAAAAAACACATCACAATGTTTATTAAACTCTTAATAATCAAGTATTAAAAGTTATTACCTGTTTGATAATTATCAGAAAGATATTATTACCTATAAAATAGACATACAATAAATAAAAATAGCAGCCTTTCGGGCTGCTATTTTTATTTATTAAGTTCTGATTTTATCAGAAGAATTTCGCTCTGTTATCTTTGATATTAGCGTTATCACGGATAGCCTGGTTAGCTAAGTAAGAAGCGCCAAATCCACCACTACGTTGCGATACTTGCGCTTTGTATTGTGAGTAATCAGCAATAGCAGGCGCAGGAGTAATCGCAGTAGTTTCTACAATAAACACACCGTTTTCGCCTACAAATGGTTTCGAACGTTTACCAGCAGCTAAGCTAAAAATCTTACCGATAGCAATCGGGTCAACACCTGGCGTAGTTAATAAACCAGTAGCAAAGCTGATTTGGTTAGCGGCTTCAACTATCGCACCTGCGCCATATTTCTGAGCAATTTGTTCCAATGTTCCGGTTGCACCTGCCAATTTCTTAGTAATTTGTTCAGCTTTCACTTCGTTACGAACTTTCGCTGTCAAGGCATCTCTGAAATCATCTACTTTAGGGCTATCTTTATCTGATTTAGATTTGATAGCTGCTACAATAAAGTTATCACCAATTTCAAATACTCTGTTTGAAACCGCACCTACTTTTGTATCATCGCTAAACGCCCACAATACCACCTCACGTGCGTTCTGGATAGTATTAAATGCTGCTGCATCAGGGAATACTCTCTCAGCTTTCAACATCACCAGTTTCGGATCTTTCTTCACTGCTTCTTCAAATTCCTTGTCTGAATCTACGCTTGAACGTAAAGTTTCTGCTTTTTGATAAATAGCATTACGGGTAGCTTCGCTAGCCTGTAGTTCACGACTGATGCTGGCAACTTTGTATTTAAGATTCGATTTTGGTTCTGTAACTTTGATAATATGGTAGCCAAATTCAGTTTCTACAAGGTTTGGTACTAAGCCTGTTCCGCTCATGCCAAAAACCGCATCGTTGAATGGTTTCACCATTCTTCCTTGTTTGAAGAAACCTAAATCTCCACCTTGTTGAGCCGAACCATCCTGGCTGTTAGTTCGAGCCAAGGTAGCAAAATCAGCACCTTGTTTCAATTGGTCTAATAAACCTTGTGCCTGTGCACGAGCTGTAGCTTTTACCGAATCAGGAGCACCTGCGGCAAAAGGAATCAGAATATGACTTGCACGTACAGTATAAGCTGTATCTGTAGCTGTACCTTCAAATTTATGAATCGAATACACGCTACCTTCTTTGAATGGCCCGATTACTGCACCCGGAATAGCTGTTGCTAAAGCTGTTTTTAAATCAGCACTTAATTCGCTTGCCGAACGCTCGTATGGGTATCTTACTTCTGAGTTAGCTGATGCATAAGCTTGTGGGTCAGCAGCTGAGGCTAAACCTTTAGCAAAAGATTTGATGTCTTCGTAAAGTGCTGCGCTATCTTCTTTCGTTGCTGCTACCTGATAAACTACGTAGTCGAATGAACGGCTATCGTAACCTACATATTCTTTGCTATGTTTGCTCAGGTAATCAGACAACTGGCTATCTGTTACTTTGATAGTAGTATCGTTTACACTGAAATACGGTACATACAAATATTTTGCATCTGCTTTTGTTACTTGTCCTTCGTATTCTTTTTTGGCTTCGGCTGTAGTTACAAAAGTAGACGAGCTTAGCAATGCGTTATATTTCTCTAATAAACGTTGTTGTACTGCGCTTTCTTTAATTTGGTCCCAAGCCATTTTTTGTGGCGCTGGTAATTGATTACCTGCTGCCGCATTGATAAATTCGATGTGACGATTACGGTCGTACTGTCCTGTTTGAGGGTCAGTAAACTGTTGTTTGATCATCGGACTCAGGTTTTTAGTACCTTGAATCATCTCACGTAATTCATCAGGAGTTACTTTTAAGCCTAATTTTTCAAATTCTTCTTTGTAAGCAATATCAAAAATCATTTGCTCCCACACCTGATTGCGGAGTTGTTGCACTTCTTGTTCTTGTAATGCTCTTCCAGCCTGTTGTTCGTAATTGGTACGTGCTACATCTAATTTTGCCTGAAATGCCTGTGCATCAATGCTTGTGCCTGCGATTTCACCAATTTTATTTTTGTTACCGCCAAAAAGGCCTCCATTTCCACCATTTCCGTAGAATAAATCTCCTCCAACGATAAATAGAATAAGGGCAATTGCGATAACTGCAACTGCGATCCCCGAACGCTCCCGAATTTTGTTAATTAAAGCCATTAGTTTTTATTTTATACTGAATTTTAGTCCGTGTTTTTAGGTGATAATCGGTTAAAGGTAAAACCTGTAAAAAAACGAACCGCAAAAATACATAGATTCATACATATTATCAAAGAAATACAATTAGGATTATCTGTTTTTTAACAAGTTTTATACCATTAAGATAATAATTTTATAGAAAACCTCTCAATTCAGGCGAAAACGAACTGTTTTGCCCCAAACACAGGCAATAATATTTTTTTATAAAATCTTTATTTTCAATAATTTGAAGCTATTATAGACATTGTTTTAAGAAGCGGTTAAAGAATGTTTTATATAATATATCACTATAAAAATAATATTGGCCACAATGAGAGATAATTCCACTTATCTCTCATTATGACCAATTAAACTCTTACAAAATCAGAAGCTATTCCTTATTTAATTGTTTCATTTGGGGGAACTTCTCATACATTTGAGTTCTCGTTGCTTTGGTAATAAAAAACCACAGAACTAATGATATGAATATCATAAAGGTTAAACGAATTAATCTAATTTTATTATTGTAATTAAATAAAAAAAAGAGAATAGTGGCTATCCCAGCAACAATAATTAAGTAAGTAACCTCCCAGCTGTCAGGAATTAGAGCTCTGATTGGAAACAAAAAAGATATAAGAATTAGCCCATGATATTTCTTAAAAAAAGAGTACTTTTCTAAGAAGGACAATAATTTTCGGTGTATGGAGTACATTTTATTATAAATTAAATTAATTAACAACCATTGAAACAAACTTCAGCTGCTTCAAAAGCATAATACCTCTCGATACTATAATTTGCGTAAGCAATTAATCCACAAGCAATATCCTGAGGTGGAGCAGCCATCATACAAGCCCAAGTTGCAACCAATAGTATCGCATCTTGTTTATCTAATTCAAGATTAAGAGTTGCCCCATAATCAAAGAAACAATCTTTATGAACATTACTTTTCCTTGTTAAATCTCTTGATTTTATTTCTTCCTTAACAGCCTTATCTAATATTTTTTGCGCGGCTTGAATTGACAATAATCTAACTTCTGGTTGGGAGTTAATAAACGTTTGATATAAAGAAAAATGTAGGCATATACTCTATTATAAACTAATTCTTATCTAAGTATTTATTTAATGGCACCTTTTTAGACTGTTAAAGTGAATTTTGAATATTCCCTCTAAGCAAAAATCAGGTATATCCCAAAAAGCAATACATTTCATAGCTCAAAAACTTCTTATAATTTGCGAAGCTACGTGATATGAGACAAATAATTAGCTAATTTTGTGCGTTTTTTGAAGAAACCTCATTCTATTTATGAAATATCGTATTCTCGGACTTTTCTGTTTCATTTCTTCCTGTTTTTATGCCTGTCAAAATTCAGAATCAACCACCGAAGCCTCTGATGTAGATGTATCTAATGTAAAAGTCAACGTGAATATTGAGCGACTGGAAGAGCCTTTAATGCAATTGAAAAATAAAGAGGAAATCAAAAGTTTTTTAGAAAAACACCGCGCTTTTATTGAAACCTTTTACCAGACCCCTGCCAACGATACTGCGCTTATCAGCAGACTTGATTACCTGATTCACTACCCAGAGATTCAGGAATTATACAAACAAACAGAAGAGAAATTCGGCGATTTAGGTGATTTGAAAAAAGAATTTGAAGTAGCCTTTAAGCATATCAAATATCATTACCCCGATTTTAAGGAGCCCAAAATCATTACTACTTTTGCCGCACTCGAAAATGAGTTGGTAGTAAATGATAGCCTGATAATTATCCCTTTAGAATCGTTCATTGGCCCGAAAGCCAGGTATCGCCCGCAGCATCCTAATTATATGCTACGACGATACGACAAACCATATATAGTGCCCACTGTAGTTACACTTTTATCAAGAAAGTATAACAAGATTGATATAAACGATCGCACCTTGCTTGCTGATATGGCTTTTTACGGTAAGAGTTTTGAATTTACAAGAGCCGTAATTCCGAATGTGGCTGACTCCTTAATAGTAGCCTATGCAGATTCTAATCTGGTAAAAAGCTGGAACGGACAAGGCCAGATATGGGCTCACTTTATAGACAATCGATTGTTGTTTGAAACCAATGACAGGATTAAAGACAAGTATATCGGGGAGAGACCTTACGTAACAGAAATAGGCTCAGATTGTCCCGGGAGAATCGGCCAATGGTTAGGCTGGCGAATAGTAAGCCGTTACCGAACCGAAAATCCTAAGATTACGTTAGTAGAATTAATGCAAAACGCCAATGCGCGTGAAATTTTTGAGCAATCAAAATATAAAGGGCAAACGGAAGAGTAGTTATCCGGCCCGGTACCCGTTTAATTTTAAAATCCTCGTGTTTAATTAGAGGATACTTACTATGGCAAAAAGAACCCGAAGTTTTGGAGAAGAAGCTTCAGAAAAAGACAAGAAAAAAGTTAGTGCAGAGGGCTTTAAAAAAGCGCTGAAAGTTTTCAGATTTACCCTACCTTATAAATGGACGTTTGTGATAGGTTTCATTTTTTTGATTCTTTCACAAATAACCTCCATGAGTATTCCGCTTCTGATGGGACAAATGGTAGGTGCCATTGTATCGCCAGATAAAGCCGGGTCATTACCTACTAACAATCCTATACAAGGGATGAGTAGTATGAATGTAATGGGCGATAAACTACAGAATGTCTTTCATACAGCACCTAATTTCACCTTGAATGAGGTAACCTTTCTCTTTGTTGTTTTATTGATTCTGCAAGCCGCTTTTTCGTTTCTTCGTGTCTATACGTTTACCCGCGTATCAGAGCAATCAATGCGTGATTTGAGAAAAGAACTCTATACTAAAATCATCACTTTGCCTATTACCTTTTTTGAGAAAAGCCGTGTAGGCGAGTTGATGAGCCGGATTACTTCTGATGTTACGCAATTGCAGGATGTATTATCCATTACTTTAGCTGAGCTATTCCGTCAGGTATTTACCTTGGTAGGTGGGGTTCTGCTGATTACATTTATATCGGGCAAGCTGACGCTTTTCATGCTATCTACTTTCCCTTTTCTGGTGGTAGCCGCCATAATCTTCGGACGATTCATCAGAAAAAACTCTAAGAAAGTACAGGACGAATTAGCCAAAACCAACATTATCGTAGAAGAAACTCTTCAATCGGTGAATGTCGTAAAAGCCTTTACTAACGAACGTCTTGAAGTTGGTCGTTATACAACATCTATCCAGCGCGTGGTTGATTATGCATTAAAGGCTGCTACTTTCAGAGGGGGTTTTATTTCATTTATCATTTTTGTGCTGTTTGGTGGTGTGGTTGGTGTAGTATGGTATGGCGGGAATCTGGTATTAAGTGGTGAATTAGATTTCAAAGACCTTTTCACATTTATTATCTATACCGGCTTTATTGGTGGTTCAGTTGGTGGCTTGGGCGATATGTATGCTCAGATACAAAAAACGATTGGTGCTTCTGAACGGGTATTAGAGATTTTAGAGGAGAAATCAGAAGTAAATGTCAATCGTCCGTTTGAGTTTAAGAAAACACAGGGCAATGTAACGTTTGAAAATGTAGGCTTTGTGTATCCGTCAAGAGCTGATGTAACTGTGTTGAAAGATATTTCTATCAATGTCAAGACTGGTGAAAAAGTGGCCTTAGTGGGACAAAGTGGGGCAGGTAAATCAACGCTGGTGCAGTTGTTAATGAAACTCTATCCGCTTACCAGAGGTAAGATTATTATCGACGGAGAAGATATTTCGAAACAAGATGTAACCGAGCTAAGAAGCAATATAGCTATCGTACCACAGGAAGTAATGCTTTTTGGTGGAACTATCTATGAGAACATCGCTTATGGTAAACCAGGCTCTACCGAAACAGAAGTCTTTGAAGCAGCGCGTAAAGCCAATGCCTTCGATTTCATTAGTGCTTTCCCTGAGAAATTCCAGACGATTGTGGGTGAAAGAGGGGTGAAGCTATCAGGCGGACAAAGACAAAGAGTAGCCATTGCCCGCGCCATTCTGAAAGACCCGTCTATTCTGATTCTTGATGAAGCGACAAGTGCCCTGGATTCTGAATCGGAAAAACTGGTGCAAGATGCATTGGATGAGTTAATGAAGAATCGTACAACCATTATTATTGCTCACCGATTGGCGACTATCCGTAATGTAGATACGATTTATGTATTGAAAGACGGGGAAATAGCCGAATCAGGCTCGCATGACGAATTGATTCTGAAAGAAGAAGGAATTTACGCAAATATGGTTAAATTACAGTTTGATAATGTAAATTTGCTTGTAGAATAATTGTAATATAGTTATGAAGGTGGTAGCGCTATTATTACATATTACGAGCTGAGCGATTGTTGCTTCCGGTATTGATATGAATAATGTATATGCCTTATATTATTTTGATTTGCATAGACCTTGGTGTTACTTTTTTTAGCTGAAAAAAAGTAACCAAAAAAGCAGCCATCATTTAAACTCGTACAATTAAAAACCTGTTAAACCTCTTATTTATACATAATTTGCCTATCGGTTTTTAATCGTACTCAAACAGGAAATGATGTTTTAAGGTTACAATTTTTAGTTGTTATTTTTTAAATGTGTTGCTGTATTTGCTATTCTAAGTTATTGTGAATTTTTGCCAAATACATGTTGACAATGGTGGGGATTAAATATAAAATATAGTCTTGTGGTTTTTTATTTAGGCGACTAATAGTTTAGAATTTATTCGTTGTTACTCGAATGAAAATGATGTTGAAAAGAAAACTTTAGATAAGTTCATTTACTGAACAGGATACTATCATGAATTTCTCTAAAAATACACTAAAAGAATACGACTTACGCCATACCGGCTGTCGTGAAGATATATTGCAGTCGTTCCAGTCTTATAGCCATGCCCTTTCGCATGGAGATCTGGAAAACCTGTTTGGTGAGCGCTTCGATAGAGTAACGATTTATCGTACCCTGAAAACTTTTGTTGAAAAAGGCATTATTCATAAAGTATTAGATGATGAAGGTGGCACCAAATATGCCCTTTGCCGTTCGAATGAATGCTCACACGACGAACACCATCATGACCATGTACATTTCAAATGCCTGGTTTGTGGCAATACAACCTGTATTGAAAGTGTGCATATTCCGAAAATCAATTTGCCCGATGGTTATAAACTGACTGATATAAATATGCTGATGCAAGGTACTTGCCCTAATTGCAAAGCATAAAATTCTTTGTTTGATTACCCTGTTATTGTGAGTTTTTCTCGCGCTTTTCTTACCATCAATGTCTTATAAAACCAAGCTTATCATAGCTCTCGGACTCGTGTATGTGGTCTGGGGTTCTACTTTTTTAGGTATGAAGTACGCGATAGAGGTACTTCCGCCTATGATGGTTTCATGCTTACGCTTTCTTACAGGTGGAATCCTGCTTTTTATATTTACCTTATGGAAAGGCTATGGCATACCAAGCATGACCCAGATAAAAGGGGCAGCATTGGTTGGTGTTATGCTCAGTGGAATAGGTAATTGTACAGTAGCTTTTGCCTTGCGTTTTATGCCATCAGGTCTGGTTGCCTTATTGGTTGCTACTCTGCCCGCCTGGATGATTATGCTCGATTTCTGGTTTTTCAGCAAAACCAAACCTACCCTTATTGGTCTGATTGGCTTGATTGTAGGCTTATTCGGTATGGTTTATTTATTAGATATTGCAAACCCTGCCAATACCGCTAATCGTGAAGTAGCTATTTTCCCTGCCTTATTGGTTTTTGCAGGTTCTGTTGCCTGGGCCTATGGCTCGCTCAAATCTCCTTATTTGTCATTACCCAAACCGATTCAGTCTACGGCCATACAGATGATTGCCGGAGGTTTTTTTTCTTTTATAATGAGTCTGGTATTTGAAGATAACCATATCCAGGCCTTTCAGAATATGACTTTTGAGACTTATGCGGCTCTTATATACTTGATTGTAGTAGGTTCTTATGTAGGCTATAGTGCTTATCTTTGGCTGATTAATAATGCTCCGCCACAGTTAACAGCTACTTATGCCTATGTCAATCCGGTAGTAGCTTTCTTTTTAGGTTGGATTTTTAAAGGGGAATTACTTACTACCCGCTCTCTGATTGCTTCTGCCATTGTCTTAATCGGGGTAATATTGATGACAATTGGCAGACGAAAACCTGCTTCGAAAACTATGCCAATTGAATAGTCATGTATCACGATTTTTCAAATCGTAGCTTGAACGATTTGAAAAATCGTGATACACAGCTTAGGCCGTAAACTTATCTAATTGCTTTATCAATACATCAAAATCTTTCGGATAAGGGGCTTCTATTTTTACTGCCTCACCATTCAATAATCGGAAAGAGAGTGAATGGGCGTGCAGGGCTACCCTTTTAATCAACGGCAATTCTTCTGTTCCTTTTTTCAGATTAAACTTCTTGCTTTTCAGTTGAGATAAGAAAATTTCATCTCCACCATAAGTCGGATCACAGACTATAGGCGCTTTCAGGCACTGTAAGTGTACACGAATCTGGTGCATGCGCCCTGTAATTGGGATACATTCTACTAAAGTATGATAGCGATAAGCTTTTAGTGTAAAGAAAATCGTTTCGGCTATTTTACCTTTCTCGCGGTCAATTCTTACAGCGGTGCCATCTTTCAATTGCGCAATAGGTAAGAAAACCGAAACGCTATCGAAATCATGCACACCATTTACTACTGCATGATAACGCTTGGTTACCTCACGATTTTCAAATTGCATGGCCAGATTTCTGTATGCTGCCGGATTTTTAGCAATAGCCAGCGCTCCAGAAGTTTCTTTATCAAGGCGGTGGCATAACTGTGCATCATCTGAATAGTCTTTAGCTAATCGCAGAATGCTTTGGTGCTTGTCTTGTGTTCGTTCGTCAAGACTTGCCAGAAAAGGAGGTTTATTAATAACTATATAATCATTGTTTTCGAAGATAATTAAGTCTTCAAAAACTACGTTTTTCGGTGTAGTTTTTATTTTTGGTGTTTCCTGAAATTCCTGAAACTCAAACTCGTAATCCATATCGCTGATGGGTATAATGAAATATTCTTAAAATTTATGCTTTAAATTTTAAAAACAGGCAAAACTGAGATTTAGTGCAATTAAACCAAAGCTATACCCTGCCTTTTATCTATTTTTATTTATATCTACGTATTTAATATCTTTACATATATATACCATTATATTTGTAAAGATTACCATTTTGTCTCTCTGCTGTCATTGCTTGTATTTTAAAAAGTTAAGAATCCAATACAATAAACCCCAATCGCCAAAAAGAAAAAACTTAGCACTGAATCTAATACTCCACGTCATGAAATTTAAATTACTGTTTACTTTTATAGGTATTCTTGTTTCTGTATTTACCAGTAATTTTGGATATGCGCAAGCTCCTGTTGTCATTACATCTCAAACCAAAGCACCTATTCAGGCAACTACTTCACTAGCCATTTTCAAAGATGCCTCAACACAGATTCCCTTTGCTGAAATACCCAAACAGAATTTTAAACCCTTAGGTAAAGACTATTTTATTTTCCCTTATACAAGCGATGTACATTGGGTCAGGCTGAAAGTTGAAAATACCGATGCCGCCAATAAAAAATGGACACTTCAATGGCTTAATCCAATTGTAGAAAAACTTGATTTTTATATTTCAGATAGCACCAAACAACAATTCACCCATACCGAGTATCAATTAATCACCAAAAAAGAAAAAAAACTTTTAGAGGTAGAGCCTTCGTTTTCTTTTGAGTTAGCACCACATACATCAAAGATTATCTATATTAAGGTTTCTTCCCAACGGGGGCATTATGGTACTATAAGTATTCACTCTCCCGAATCACTTAGCAAAAAGACTTTAGATGCCTACATAGAACAAAGCTTCACCAACGGCCTCTTATTTTTCCGTTTTCTTCTGGTAGTAATATTAGCCATTTTTATCATCAAGCTCCCTATATTCAGAATATACTCTCTGCATACGGTATTAAAAACATTCACCTATTGGGGATTAATGAACATACCCGGGCCACTATTCAGCTCCAATCCTGATATAGCCAAAAAGATAGATTTTCTTTCGTATAATTCTATTACTATTACCTGTGGCTTATTTGTTTTAATTGCTTTTGCGATGAATCGCCTCCCTCACTGGCACAAAAAACTCATTTATTTTTTCATTTTTGCTACTGTTCTTGTCGATATTATGGCAATAGCAGACTATCAATGGTATTGGCTTAAAGCAGGACTTTATCTGATTATCTTTTCTTCATTCTACTTTCTGGCAATTTATATTTACAGTCTTGTTAAAAAACTTCCAACGCAGCATTATTATTCTATTCCTTTTACTTTAGGAATGATTAGTTACTTGTTCATTTGCTTACGTTTATTAGGTTGGCTCGAATACAAGCCATTGTTCCGTCTTTCTTCCTTATTATTTATGGTCGAAAACTTCGTATTTATCTTCTTCCTGGGCCAGATATTCAGAAGTGCTGAGCGTAATAAGCTTCTGGCAGAACAGCAGCTTGGTTTTAATCTGGAACAGAATGCCCGCCTGAAAGAATTAGATAATCTGAAAACCACATTCTTTGCCAATATATCGCACGAATTACGTACACCTCTTACACTGATTCTGGGTCCTATTCAGGAATTGGTACAAAAATATCCTGCCGAGGGTCTACTACCTATTATGCAGCGCAATACGCAAAGATTGCTTGCACTCATTAACCAATTATTAGATATAAGTAAGCTGGAGGCCGGACAAATGAATGTTGGAGTGAGCAGACAGAACATTACTCAATATTTTCGTACCCTTACCAGTTCATTTACCTCATTGGCCGAAAGTCAGAAAATCAGTTTCGAAATTTCAATTGGTAATGAAGAAATATGGGGGTATATAGATAAAGACAAATTAGATAAAATCATTACAAATCTACTTTCAAATGCCTTTAAGTTCACGGCAAAAGAAGGGAGAGTTCGTGCCGGTTTAGAAAGCCCTGACACTAAAAATATTATCATCACTATCAGCGATACAGGTATTGGTATTAAGAAAGATAAAGTAGACAAGATTTTTGACCGATTCTATCAGGTTGATAGTTCTCAGAATCGAAAATTTGAAGGGAGTGGCATTGGTCTGGCTTTGGTAAAAGAATTAGTTGATGTTTTGAAAGGAACTATCCGTGTTGAAAGTCAGGCGAATGTAGGAACAACATTCAGCGTACAGATTCCTGTCGATAATCAAACATGGAAAGACATGATAGTAGAAGAAACTTTAGAAACTGATAATTATTCTGCTAACCTTACTCAAAGCTCAATCGTAAACGGCCATGCAAAATTGAGTGCTGAAAATATGAATGGCGAGCAGGAAAATATACTATTGATAGTTGATGATAATGCTGATATACGAACTTATATCAAGAGTATTTTTGAAAAAGATTATCAGGTCATTGAAGCCGTTAACGGCAAAGAGGGTATCAGCAAGGCGACAGAGAAAATCCCAAATCTGATTATAAGTGATTTGATGATGCCCGAGTTGGATGGCTTTGAGTTTTGTAATGCTTTGAAATCGGACGAAAAAACGAGCCATATCCCAATTATCATGCTTACAGCCAAAGCTGATATCAGAAGCAGAATGGAAGGGCTCGAAACAGGTGCAGATGATTATCTCACTAAGCCGTTCCATAAAGAAGAAATATTAGTGAGGGTACGCAATCTGATTTCGACACGTGAGAAACTAAAGAAAAAGTATGGTAAAGAAATAGTTGAATTAAAGCCTGACGAAATTAAGGTTAACTCTATCGACGAAGCATTTATTGTGAAAGCCAAAGCCGTTATTGAGAGAAATCTTTCAGACAGTCAGTTTGATTTAACGCGTTTTGCTGATGAAATGGCTATGAGTACCGTTCAACTCCGCCGAAAAATTAAGGCCTTAACCAACCAGACAGCTGTGGAATTTATTCGTAAATACCGGTTACAGCGAGCAGCGAACTTATTGAAACAAAAAGCCGGAAATGTGTCTGACATCGCCTATCAGGTTGGCTTCGAAAGTCTGCCCTACTTTACGAAAGTATTCCAGGAAGAGTTTGAAATAACCCCATCAGAATATCCCAATCGTCAATAAAAAGGGGGTTGGGATAATAATTTTTCTTCATCTTCAAAATGAGACATCTCCCTTTTTTAACCTCCTTGGGCTCAATATCTATTTCTCAAAACCATCGGTTCCGCCGGGCAACTTTTACGGCCTCTATTTTAGAATGAACCTGTAACTTCTCATATATATTTTCAATATGTTTTCTTACAGTCTTAGGGCTAATAAAAATGGCATCTCCAATTTGTTGATAGGTAAGCCCATTGGCAATTTTTTCTAATATTTCTATTTCACGCTTCGTTAAATTAAAAGACCCGGGAGATTCAACCTTTTCAATAGCCTGAATAGTATTTTCAGCAACAAGTGCCTGACTACGAAGTATCTGTAAAATCTTGATGGCAATAATGGGCGACATCGGCGCTCCGCCTTCCATTGCTTCCTCAATAGCACTCACAATTCTTGCAGGCCGCTCGTCTTTCATTAAATATCCGGTTGCTCCTGCTTTTATTGCTTCAAATATCTTATCATCGCGGTCAAAAACCGTTAGCATTATAACCTTTTTCTCAGGGTATAGTTCTTTAATCCTTCTCGTAGCTTCAATTCCGTCCATTCCGGGCATTTCAATATCCATCAAAATCACCTCCGGGTTTTGTGTGCCTGTTAAAGAAACCGCATCTTTACCGTTCATAGCCTTAAAAACAAGCGTTATCTCAGTAAAATTTGAGAGATTCTGACTGATACTTTTGAGAAGATTTATATTATCATCAACTATGGCTACTCTGAAAGGCATATCATTTCAATTATGATCCAAATATCATTACCTTATTATCGGTTTTCAATACGGCATTTATCGTATTTTAGTTCAGTTATATTTCTGACTCTCAACTTTTTTCAGGTTATCTAATTCAATACTGATTTTTGTTCCATTCCCCGATTCTATTTTCAGTATCGCTTTTATCTCTGAGGCTCTTTTTTGCATATTTACTAAACCCCAGTGCGCATCCTCTTTTTTCTGGTTTAGGTCAAACCCAATTCCATTATCTATTACCTCCAATAATAAACCATAATCATTTTTTATAGCGCGCAGATTGATAGTTATTTGTGTAGCATGCGCATGTTTCATGATATTGTTGAGACTTTCCTGAACGATTCTGAAAAGATTCAGAGCTTGTGTTGAGCTAAGTTGTAATGGAATATCTTCAAAATTGGTGCGAATCTGACAATTTTCTATCTCCTGAAACTGCTTTTGCAAATACTGTTGTACACGGGCGGAGAACTCATCAAGCATAAAATTTTCTTTATGCGTTGCCCATATTGTATCCCGAAGGCTCTGGATAGCCTCTCTTACAAACTCATTTATGTTTTCTATTTTCTGGGAGCTTAATTGCTGTTTTTCAGCCAGAAATTGAATATTATCCAGATTTGAGGCAATAATTGAAAGTTGCGACCCTACGTTATCGTGCAGATCCTGTGAAATGCGCTCTTTTTCAACTAACAACTTCAACTGATTTTCATACGCCAGCTTTTGCTGATACTCTTTCTCGCGCCGTAAACCAACGTATCTTAATCCAAGACCAATCGTTAAGACGAGCATTTCAAATAACATGACTATTTGGACCCCTTTTATTTCAAGCCACCAATGATTGGGTATCAGCCCGAAATTCCTGAAAATACTCAAAAAAGCAAGAACAACCCCGGGTGTTATACTAATCATATACATGATTGAGGCCTGACGGTTTATATGCCTGATATAGCTATAGAACACAAAATAAAACCCCAAGGCAATAGGTGCCAGAAATGTAACCGGAAAAAGCAGAAGAGCAAAAGTATAAACCCATTCATGACTATTATATTTTTCTATCCAGAACAACGGGAAAATCAATACCCCTAAACTAATGATTGAATAATAAAGATATTTCAGAATACCCTTCAATTTATATTCCGGCAAAACATACTGTCTGATAAACAATAATGTAAAAACACCCCCCAAAGAAAGCCCGAACTGAAAGATATGTTGCCCAGAAATGCCCAATATGCCGCCCTGATAAAGCTCAAAAAACAGGGCCTGCATGGCGAAAATATAAATAAGCCTTGAGAACATCAGCAAGCTATACAGAACATATAATCTTTCGCGCAGGGCAATAGAAAGAATAAGCCCAATAAAAACAGATAGCAATATGACCCCTCCAAATATGCCCTGATAAAATGATTCTACCTTTTCATGTTCTTCGAAACTCTCTGTATCCCACAGACGTATGGGCGCTGTAAGCGTTAAATTTTTTCGGAATATCCGCAGATAACAAATTCGCTTCTCCTGGGGCTTAAGTCTGATAGGAAAAATAAAGTTCTGATGTTTAACATATCTTTTTTCGATAGGGGTATTCCAGCTAAGCGTATTAAACGATTGTGTGGTTTTGTCTTTATCCGTAATAAATAAGTTCACTTCATCAATGTATGGGAAATCAATCTCTAAGAAATACTCTTTCGTTTTAGGAGTTAGATTTTCAATCTCAAATCTTAACCAATAAGGAATGACACCTCGCCCAAAGCTCGGAATGGGCGATTTGTTATGGGTAAAAATAAATGCTGATGAGTCTTGCAGAAATGCCTCCGCTGAATTTATGCCAAGGGTATCACGGAAAAACCAGATAGCAGACAACCCTTGTTGCTGTGCCTGCAGAGGCTGATCAAACAAAATAAATAACAAGACTACAGACAGGGCATGTCTCATGTGTTTGGCTTAGGAAAAATACGACAAATGTCGTATTGAAAAGGTAGGCACAAGATAAGAATTTTGAAAGGAATTTTAAACGTACTGTCATTTATGAAAAAAAATGTTTACTCTCTTTTAATACTCCTCCTGACTGTAATCCTTTTTAATGCCTGCAAAGGCCCTGCCGGAGACCCCGGTCCGGCCGGAGCTCAAGGGCCAAAAGGTGATACAGGTGCTAAGGGTGACCCCGGCTCTGTGAGCGTCATCACAACGGGGTGGATTCCTGTAACACAAAAAGACCTCATAGCAAGATATGATGCCCAAGGCCTGATCATTGCCACCAGATTTTTTGGCGGACAGATTGACAAATTGTCTCAAAAGATTTTAGACGATGGGATTATATTAGCTTATAACAGACAAACCATCAATAAACAGAGTGTTACTTCTATTCCGTTTACACTTGATCTGAATTTTATGGAGCCAGGACTTCAGTTGAGTTATTATTTTGAGGCCAGACCAAAAGAGATGTACTGCTATATTCAACTTTCTAAGGCCATGAAAGACCTTACTCCAATTCTGGTAGATGAAGAGTACCGCTTTGTATTTATTCCGGGGCCGAGTGGTGCCCGCCTGAAAGATATAGATTTAAGCAACTATGAAGCCGTGAAAAAAGCTTTTAATCTCACTGATTAAAAGCGCTACCTATTATTTCGTCAATTGCTGTAACAGTTTCAATCAAAGGGGTAAATAGTTGGTGAAAGCCGGCTATTCTACCCCTTACTTAATTTCCTGACCTGCCACAGGCAGTTTGAAAGTAAATCGTGTACCCTTATCAATTTTGCTGGTTACGCTTATTTTAGAATGGTGGGCATTTAAGATATGCTTTACAATGGCAAGACCCAGGCCTGTGCCACCTGTTTCGCGTGAGCGGCTTTTATCAATTCTGTAAAAGCGTTCAAAAATGCGTGAAAGGTGCTCTGGTGATATGCCCGGACCATCGTCTTCTATTGATATCTGGAAGGACTTTTTCTCCTCTTCTATTTCTACAATTATCTTCCCGTTTTCCTTACCATATTTAATGGCATTGTCTACCAGATTAGTAATTACCTGAGAGATACGCTGTTTATCGGCTGTTACCCAGGCTGACTGTAATTCTTTTGGCTTAATCTTTAAGGATACTCCTCTGGTTTTAGCTTTAGACTCTAATTGCTCGAAAATTTCTTCGGTAATATGTTTCAGGTCGGTTTTCTCAAAGTGCATCTTCAAGTCACCTTTTTCAACCTGTGAGAGGGTAACTAAATCTCTTACCAGGGCATCAAGGCCATCAAGGCTTTTGGCGGCTTTGGTTAAAAAGCGTTCAAGAATAACAGGGTCTTCCATAGCACCATCTAATAGTGTATGAATAAAACCCTGTGCTGCAAAAATCGGAGTTTTCAATTCGTGTGATACATCGGCCAGAAACTCTCTCCTGAAAACCTCCATCTTTTTCAGCTCATCAATCTCCTGTTGTTTGCGGGCGACATAAGTCGAGATTTCAGTATTCAGTTTTTTGATAGGGTTCACGCTTCTGATCAAGGTCTTGCGCGAAATATCAAAATCTCGGATTTTGAGTTTCTGAATAGTTTTATAAATCTGATCTACCTCACGAAAGACAAGGATATCGATAGTATAAAAGACAAAAAAGAAAGAAGCGAAAAAAGAAGACACACCTACCACAAACAACATAGCCGCACTCACATTAGGTACAAAACTTAAGAATGCAATAGAAACAGTCGTAATTAATACGGCGAGAAAAAATGCAATAATACGGGGGCTAAACGACATTCTGAGTGAATGGTTAAAATGAAAAAATTATCAATCCCTCTTTTGCGGAAACAATCTCCACAAAATTACTGATAATTCTTTCTTAATACAGATAATTACTCATCTGTAAACATGTATCCTACGCCTTTCAGGGTTTTGATATAATTTTCACCTACTTTTTCACGTACTTTACGGATGTGTACATCTATTGTACGCTCTACTACGAAAATATCAACCCCCCAGATTTTCTGAAGAATTTCATCGCGGCTAAATACTTTGTTAGGATACTGTGCTAAGAAGAAAAGTAATTCAAATTCCTTTTTGGGTAATACTATGGTAGTACCATCCTGTTTGGTAACGGTATAATTCTGACGATTGATATTCAAACCCGCTACTTCAAGTGTATCACTCGTATCTGATTTCTGAGCTTCGCGGCGGAAGAACGCATTGATGCGGCTCATTAAAGCGCGAGGCTTAATAGGCTTGGTCAGATAATCATCGGCTCCTACTTCAAATGCGGCGATTTCAGAGTATTCTTCAGAGCGGGCAGTGAGATACAGAATGTATATATTCTTCATTTCGGGCATGGCTCGTAGTGTTCGCCCTACTTCGATACCATCCATATATGGCATCATTATATCAAGAATAACTAAATCAGGCAGAAACTCACGGGCAACTTCAATAGCTTTTTTTCCATCGGGGGCACTAGCGACCTTATACCCCTCTTTTTCAAGGTTGTAGCTTAACAATTCCACTATATCAGCTTCATCGTCAACTACTAAAACACGGTGAGCAGAACTCATATATGGCGTTTTCAATTAGTGTACTGCAAAGTTATGGTTAAAAAATCGTTAGGTGTGTTAAGTCAATGTTAAATCTTAGCAAAGTGTGTTATAAATCACCGTTTTATAGCATTTTTACCCAAAAATGACATACGCTACCCTGCCGAAAAGCTATACGTAACCTACTTATAATCAATATATTCTCCACTTTTATTAGTTTTTGATAATTTGTAAAATTTTTAGAAAATAGTTAAAAGTTTACTTGCGAATCAAATCAAAAACCCCTACTTTTGCAGTCCGATTTTCAAGAGGTGTGTAAATACTTCCTGAATCGGCAGAAATCAGTCTTAGCCTTGATGCCTATTCACACGGTGTCGCTTCCCCTGGCAAAAGGCGAAGTTTCTGAACCAAAATCAACGGAAATGATTGATACTGAGGCGGGAATGTGAGCCCCTAATCAAGACTCAAACAGATCTTTTTGTAAAATTCCTTAAAATCTGAAAGACAATGGCGAAAGACATCGCAGGATATGTGAAACTTCAGGTAAAAGGCGGTCAAGCCAACCCTTCACCACCAATTGGTCCGGCATTGGGTTCTAAAGGTTTGAACATCATGGAATTTTGTAAACAATTCAACGCACGTACTCAGGATAAAGTGGGTATGATCTTGCCAGTTGTAATTACTTATTACACTGACAAATCGTTTGAATTTGCGATCAAAACTCCACCCGCTGCTATCATGTTGTTAGAAGCATCTAAGGTAAAAACAGGTTCAGACCAACCCAATCGTAAGAAAGTTGGTTCGGTGACTTGGGATCAGGTAAAAACTATTGCCGAAACCAAAATGCCAGACTTGAATTGCTTTACTGTTGAATCAGCAATGAAGATGATTGCCGGTACTGCCAAAAACATGGGCATTACTATCTCAGGCAACGCACCGTTTTAAAAACAACGAATGATTGTTACTCATTCATTATTATTCATGGGAGTTATGCTCGGCATAACGCTATAACCAAACAAAGCAAATGGCAAAATTGACCAAAAAAAGAAAGGAAGCAATGTCGAAGTATGACGCTTCAAAAGCTTATTCTCTAAAAGATGCAGCTGATGTTTTGAAGCAAATTGCATACACTAAATTCGACTCTTCGGTAGATGTTCACGTTCGTTTAGGTGTTGACCCTCGTAAGGCTGACCAAATGGTACGTGGTGTGGTAGCTCTACCACACGGAACCGGTAAAACTGTTCGCGTTTTAGTATTATGTACGCCTGATAAAGAAGCTGATGCAAAAGCTGCTGGCGCTGATTATGTAGGGTTGGACGAATACATCCAGAAAATCGAACAAGGTTGGACCGACATCGACGTAATCATCACGATGCCAACTGTAATGGCTAAACTTGGTAAGTTAGGTAAAATCCTCGGACCACGCGGATTGATGCCAAACCCTAAGTCTGGTACTGTAACGCTCGATGTAGCAACAGCAGTAAAAGAAGTGAAAGCTGGTAAAATCGACTTTAAAGTTGATAAAACCGGTATCATTCACGCTTCCATCGGTAAGGTTTCTTTCTCACCTGAGAAATTAGCAGAAAATGCTACAGAATTGATTCAAACTTTGTTGAAATTGAAACCATCTTCAGCTAAAGGTACATATGTGAAAAGCATATCACTGGCAAGCACAATGGGACCTGGTATTCAAATCGACAGAACAACCATTAATGGATTGTAATCATGACAAAAGAAGAAAAAGGAGCAATAATTGACGAGCTTGCAGAGAAATTTGCAGCTACCCCTTACTTCTATATCACCGATGCGGGCGGACTGAACGTTGCTAAAACCAATGAATTACGTCGTTTGTGTTTCGAGCGTGGTATTGAGTATCGTGTAGTGAAAAATACGCTAATCAGCAAAGCTCTTGAAAGATTAGATACCGATTATTCGTCGTTTGACGGAACTGTTCTTAAAGGTTTCTCAGGTGTGATGTTCCACGATGAGTCGGGCAAAGCAGCTGCAAAATTGATTAAAGACTTTCTGAAAGCAAATAAAAACAGCATCACTTTAAAAGGTGCTTCAGTTGATTCAGCTTTGTTCATCGGCCACGACCAATTGGATACGTTGCTGACTTTGAAATCAAAGCAGGAATTGATTGGCGAAGTTATCGGTTTGTTGCAATCACCTGCCAAAAATGTTATTTCTGGCTTGCAAAGCGGTGGCAACAAATTGGCTGGTATTCTCAAGACTTTGTCGGAGAAAGAAGCAGCTTAATTCGTTTACCAATTATAGTCTTCAATGGCTATATATAGTAAACCCCCATCAGTCAAATTGACTGGTATTTAATTCAAAATCATTTATCAAAAACAAGTATTAACTTTTAAATTCTATACAAAAATGGCAGATTTGAAAGCATTTGCAGAGCAATTAGTAAATTTGACTGTAAAAGAAGTAAACGAATTAGCACAAATATTGAAAGACGAGTATGGCATCGAGCCTGCAGCTGCTGCTCCAGTAATGGTAGCTGGTAACGCTGGTGGTGGCGAAGCTGCTGAAGCTCCAGTAGAAAAAACATCTTTCGACGTAATCTTGAAAGGTGCTGGTCCTAACAAACTTCAAGTTGTGAAGTTAGTGAAAGATCTTACTGGCCTTGGCTTGAAAGAAGCTAAAGATCTAGTAGACTCAGCTCCAAAACCATTGAAAGAAGGTGTTGCTAAAGATGAAGCTGAAGGTTTGAAAAAATCTTTAGAAGAAGCTGGTGCAGAAGTAGAAGTAAAATAATTTTACAGATACCATCTCAGAACAAAGCCCGAAAGCAACCTTTCGGGCTTTTGTTTTGAACGCCGCCCCCAGCCCCTAACGGGGGTTACTTTTACTCAGACATTTTCTTTCCTTTTATATTTTATATTTCTCGG
>CBIHRH010000015.1:0-20815 GCA_966212365.1 uncultured Emticicia sp.
GTTACCCAAGCCTTTTATAGAAATGCTCTGGGTGGTTTAGTTCCGGTTTATCTTTTCCTGTTTATTGCCTCATTTGCCTTCTCGCAGGGAGCAGTTATTTGGGTATTTATTGCAGAGATTTTCCCGAATGAAGTTAGGGCTCACGGCCAGGCTCTCGGAAGTTTCACACATTGGATAATGGCCGCAATTATCTCTTTCTCATTTCCATTCATTGCCGAAACACTGGGTGGCGGAGTTGCCTTTGCCTTCTTTACCCTGATGATGGTACTGCAATTGTTCTTTGCCTGGAAATTCATGCCGGAAACCAAAGGAAAATCACTCGAAAACTTAGAAAAAGTAATCATAATTCACTGATATGAAGAAAACTATTTGCTTCGGCGAAATGCTATGGGATATGCTCCCGAGTGGCAAAATGCCTGGTGGAGCTCCTATGAATGTTGCCATTCATCTGAAAAACTTTGAGAATGACTCAACCATTATCAGCCGTGTCGGACAAGATGATCTGGGTAAAACCCTGGTAGAGTTTGTTGCCAGTCAGGGGCTCCAAACCCATTTGATTCAATACGGGCAAACACACCTGACAGGTGTTGTAAAAGTAAATATGGATGATAAGAACAATGTCAGCTATAAAATTGTAAAGCCTGTTGCTTGGGATTATATCCAATTTGAGGAACAAGCTGCTGAAGCTATCAGTCAAGCCGATTGTTTTATTTTCGGTAGTTTATCTGCCCGTTCAGAAAGGACTTTTGAGACCCTTAAAAGCTATCTGGAAATAGCTCCACTCAAAATCTTTGACATTAATCTCCGTCCACCGCATTTTGAGAAAACATCCATAGAATACCTACTTAACCAAACAGATATTCTGAAGATGAATCACCATGAATTGGAAATCATCAGCGAGTGGTTTTTGAGTGGTTTAGGTACCCGGGAAATGTTAGAGCAACTTTCCAATTTATTTCAGATACCCACTATCTGTGTAACAATGGGTGAAGATGGTGCTATGGTATTCGATCAAGGCAAAATCTATCAAAGCGTAGGGTTTCCAATTAAGGTTTCGGATACTATCGGTAGTGGGGATGCTTTTTTAGCCTCGTTCATCTCAGATTTCCTCAATCAGATTCCTCTCAACAAAGCAATACGGAATGCCTGTGCTGTTGGCGCTCTAGTGGCCGAAAGACATGGAGCTACTCCCAAAATCTCCAAGCAAGACATTCAATTACTATTGGATAAATCACTCAAATATGAGTATAGTAACTGACCTACTTTTCACCTTTTTCTAAACAAAACAATGATGAAGAAAACTCTATTCTTATTTCTTACGACTCTCCTTACCTGGCAGTTGGCATGGGCCCAACGTCAGGTATCAGGAACTGTTCGGGCGGGAGACACCAATGAGCCTCTTTCAGGGGCAAGTGTCCTTGTTACAGGTACAAAAATCGGTGTCATTGCCGATATTGACGGGAAGTTCACACTTTCAGTTCCGAATGAAGCGTCAACCATTCTGGTATCATTTATTGGTTATGATTCCAGGGAAGTTTCGATTAAGGGAATCAGCACAATAGATGTGGTTTTACCTGCGGGTAAAGCTCTTAGCGAAGTTGTGGTTGTAGGCTATACCTCTCAGCGCAAAGAAGACCTAACGGGTTCGGTTGCGGTAGTGGAGTTAAAACCTATCAAGAACAATAGTTCGGGTAATCCAATGCAAGCGCTACAAGGGCGTGTGCCAGGGCTTTATATTGAAAAAGATGGTTCTCCAAACGGCTCAAATGGCAGAATATTGATTCGTGGGGCTAATACCTTAGGAAACAACGACCCACTATATATCATTGATGGAATCCCAACCACTCGTCCAGAAATATTTCAGAATATGAACCCTGCTAATATAGAATCGGTGCAGGTCTTGAAAGATGCCTCGGCAGAATCAATCTATGGTGCCCGTGCCTCCAATGGGGTAATTATTGTGACTACCAGGAATGGTGGAGATACCAATGGCAAAATCAATTTCCAATTCAATACCAGTGTTTCGGCACAATCTGAAAAATCAATGCGTTTCAAAATGCTGAATGCGGTTGACCGTGGTAAAGCCCTTTGGCAAGCCTCAGTTAACGACGCTCAAGATCCGAATGCCGGTTATGGAGAAATTTATGATTTTAAATGGAACAACGATTATACCAAGCCAGTGTTAACGAGTGTTGCTTTGAAACCCTACGTCGGGGGTGATGTAAATACTCCTGTCGGAGATACCGACTGGCAGAATGTTATGTATAAAACCGGTATTGTCATAAAAAACGACCTGACGTCTTCAATTGGAAACAAAAATTCTTCGCTCGAAATAAATCTTGGTCAGCTGAAAAATACGGGTATGCTCAAGTTTACTAATTATGAGCGTTTGAGTGGTGGTATCAGTGCCATTACCCGTGCATTCAATGATAAACTTCGCTTTGGGGCTAATCTTAGAATCGCTAATTCGAACGAAACACTAACTGCCCGTGATTTGGGTGGTGCAGCTACCACCTTTTTAGCTGTAACTCTGGCTCCAACAATTCCTGTATTCCAGAAAGATGGAGTTACCTATGCAGGTGCTTCAGGTGGCGGTTATTCAGACCGCAATAATCCACTTCATATGCAGGATATTGCTAAATGGAATAATGCCAATCGTTTGAATTCTTTCGGAAACATATTCGTCGAAATCCAACCAATAAAGAATCTATACATCAAAACCAATATTGGAACTGATGATTCCAGATTCTCAAATAAAGTCATTACTCCGACTTTTTCTGAGGGTGCATTTAACCGCACCACTAATAGCTTGGTCTTTGACGAAAATCATTATAATAGTACTACCTGGTCTAATACCATTCGCTACAACTGGGATTTAAACAAGAAAAACAACTTCAAATTCTTAGTCGGTACTGAATACATTAAGACCGACCTCGATTTTAAGATGAACAAAAAAGAAGGCTTTGCGCTTCAAACAGAAGACTACTTTACATTAAATGCAGGTACAGGAAACACAACAATTTCAGGGGGTTCAACAGGGCATAGATTATGGTCGCAATTTGCTCGTGTGGATTATAATTATGCAGACAAATATCTGGCTGCCGTAACAGTCCGCCGCGATGGCTCATCACGCTTTGGAGCCGACAATCGTTTCGGTATTTTCCCTGCCGCTTCGCTTGGCTGGAAACTGGATAAAGAAGCCTTTATGGCTAATCAAAGACTGTTCAGCGAATTGAAAACCAGAATTGGTATCGGGCGGGTTGGTAATCAGCAAATCGGTGATTTAGCTCGTTTTGGCCTGTTTGATACACGCTACGGCACAACTATGGCCCAATTGGGTGGTGGTTTCTGGGAACAGTATATGAATATTGGTACTGCTTATTCATTATCGGGGGCTAATAGTGGTACTCTCCCATCGGGATTTGTTCAAACGCAGGCAGCAAATTCCGCTCTTAAATGGGAGACAACCGATGAACTCAATGTTGGACTTGATTTTACCTTAATCAATAACAAAATCTTTGGTTCATTCGATTACTTTACCCGTAAAACAACCGGTATTTTAATTACCCCTCCGGTAGCCGCCACTTTAGGCGAAGGCCAGACCAAGGCTGTAAACGGTGCATCAAAATCAAATAAAGGCTGGGAGTTTGTATTGGGTTATCGGGGTAATACCGACTTTGGTTTGAAATACAATGTTGTAACCAACTTTACGCACTTCCGTGATAAAATCACAGAATTACCTGAGAATGTACGTCCCGCTTATGCCGGAAACCTTGTAAACACAATCATTGGACATTCTCAGTTTGATATTTTTGGATACAAAACCGATGGTTTATTCCAATCGCAATCAGAAGTAGATGCGGCACCTAAACAGGTGGGAGCGGCACCGGGTAGAATCAGATATGTGGACATCAATAAAGATGGCAAAATTGATGATTTAGACCGCACATGGATCGGCACTACACTTCCCGCCTTGGAGTATGGTATCAGAGCAGATTTTACCTACAAAAAGTTTGATCTATCCATCTTTGGTTCGGGCGTAGCCGGAAGAAAAGGCTTTGATGTTTATACTGTCTTCAATAATCTGATGAAAAGCAGAGAGAACGTAGGCCCAGGGGTATTTGACGCATGGACAGCACAAAATACAAATACGACTATCCCGGCATTGACACTTAAAGACAATAATGGCGAAGGCCGTACTTCTGACTATTTTATTGTGAGTACATCTTACTTCAAAATGAGAAATATTCAGTTAGGCTTTAATCTCACCCCTAACAAGGTCTTTAACAATCTGAGAGTGTTTGTCATGGGCGAAAACCTATTCTGGTTCAAAAGTAAAAGCTACCAAAGCCCGGATCCTGAACGTATTGACCTTGATCCTGTACCTATCCCTAAAACTTATACTTTGGGTATTAACGCATCCTTCTAATTCTCTTAAACTTGCTAATCAAAATGAAAAATAAAGTAATTTCATCGCTTTTAATAGCCGGGCTCTTTGCCTTCGGTTCGTGTAAAGATGCCCTTGAATATACGCCAAAAGGGGTACTTTCTTCATCTGATTTGACCTCCCCAACAGCGGTAGACGGATTGGTTACTGCTGCCTATGCAGCCATCGGCAATGGTGATATGATTGGCCCTATTTACAGTATGTGGGCTTATGGCTCGGTTCGGTCTGATGACGCGTACAAAGGTGGTGGTGGCACAGGTGATGTAGGTGAAATTGATGCTTTGGAACATTATAACCTTGTTACGCCTACTATGGGGGCTTTTGTTACACGTACCTGGCAAAATCTCTTTAAATCTATTTCCAGATGTAATGTTGCTTTGCGTGCAGTTAATACCTTGACAGAAGCCAGCTTTCCGGCTAAAAAAGCACGTTTGGCCGAACTTAAATTCCTGAGAGGGCATAGCTATTTCACGATGAAGCTTTTGTATAAAAACATTCCGATTTTTGACGAGACAGCCAAGGATGAAGAAATCCTGAAAGTTTCTAATACATTCAAGAACGATGACTCATGGAATAAAATAGCAGCCGATTTTCAGTTTGCTATAGATAATTTACCGAATACACAAACCGAATTGGGGCGTGTCAATAAATTAGCGGCGCAGGCTTATCTGGCAAAAGTTCGTTTATATCAGGCTTATGAGCAGGATGATACTCATAAGGTAATCAATATCAACAAATCCCGCTTGCAAGAAGTGGTTACACTTACGCAATCGGTTATTTCTTCGGGTAGATACTCTCTTAGTAAAGATATTGCAGATAATTTCCTCCCTGAAACTGAAAATGGCCCTGAATCAATTTTTGCTATTCAATTTACCGTAAATGATGGTACAACAGCAGGAAGAATGAGTTATGAGGATGGATTAAACTACCCTCATGGCGCTCCGCAATATGGCTGTTGTGGCTTCCATGCTGGGAGTCAGAACCTGGTAAATGCTTATACGACTAACGAGAATGGCTTACCGAATTTTGACACATTCAACGATAAAATTGCAGACCTGACTACCCAGACTGTTGACCCACGACTTGACCATACAGTAGGTATTGATGGGCATCCTTACAAATATGACAATACAAAGCCTTTCAGCAATAGCTGGGTTCGTGACCCCGGTGTGTATGGGAGTTTTCATACGATGCGTTTTCAACAATTGGCTTCAAGTGGTTCTTATTTTAAGCTAGGGCCGTTTATGGGTACAGCCAAAAATTATGATATTCTACGCTATGACGATGTTTTGCTGATGCAAGCCGAAGCATACATTCAGTTGGGTGAACAAGACAAAGCATTACCACTGATTAATCAGATCAGAGAACGTGCCGCTGCCAGTACTGGTAGATTGAAAAAACCTGATGGTACGTTTGCATCAAAATACAATGTAAAGCCTTATTCATCAATCGGCTGGACTAAAGATTTTGCGTTCAAGGCATTACAATGGGAAAGACGATTAGAGTTTGCAACTGAAGGTCCTCGCTTCTTTGACCTTGTAAGATGGGGCATTGCTGAGCCTACCCTAAATGCCTATTTAGCCAAAGAAAAAGTAAGAAGGACTTTTCTTGCAACCGCCAGATTTACAGCCGGAAGAGATGAGTATTTACCGATTCCTCAGGCTGAAATTACTTTCACAAATGGACTTTACAAGCAGAATCCAGGGTACTAATAGTTTTGAATCATAGTTTAGTTTTAATGGCAGTAGTTGATTTACTGCTGCCATTTTTTAAAATATTGTTGATTTTTTAGAAGAAAAAACTTTAAAGCGTTACCAAATAATTTATCAGATACTCTATTTAATATCCTACAAACATGAAAAATATTGTTTTATTCATATTTTTTTCCTCAATAAGCCTTTTAACGGGTTTTTCACAGCAATATCGTCCTGTCTATCATTATTCACCTCCTAAAAACTGGGCAAATGACCCTAACGGTATGGTTTATTTAGATGGTGAGTATCATCTTTTCTATCAGTACAATCCATTCGGAAATACCCACGGACATTTAAGTTGGGGACATGCCGTAAGTAAGGATTTGAAAAGGTGGACAACCTTACCTGTTGGCTTAAACGAGATTCGGAATAACGACGGAAGCACTACTATGATCTTTTCAGGTTGTGCGGTGGTTGACAGCCTGAATACCTCCGGATTTTTCCCTAAAGGCTTTAAAAAAGGATTGGTTGCTATTTTTACCTCCCATGTTGATAAAAACGGTCAAGGATTGGCTCAACATCAGAGTTTAGCCTACAGTACAGATAAGGGTCGTACCTGGAAAATGTATGACAAAAACCCCATTTTAGATATTGGCTTAAAAGATTTCAGAGACCCAAATGTTATCTGGTTTCCGGAAAAGCAAAGCTGGATTATGACTCTCGTAAAGCCTTTAGACTATACCATTCAGTTTTATGAATCTAAGAATCTCAAGGATTGGACTTTATTAAGTGAATTTGGCAAACAAGGAGACATTAGCAAGATTTGGGAGTGCCCATCTCTGATAAAGGTACCGGTAGAAGGCACCAATGAATCAAAATGGGTTTTAATGGTTTCGAGTGGAAACCCACAGACCAATTATTTAGCCGTCCAATATTTCGTTGGTGATTTTGATGGGAAACAGTTTGTTGTACAAAAGCAAAATGAGATATTTTATGTTGATGAGGGTAAAGATTTTTATGCAAGTATTCCGTTTTATAATTTGCCCAAAACACATAAGAAACCTGTTCTGATTGCCTGGGCAAATGATTGGGTATATGCGAGCGCAATTCCAACGCAAACCTATCGGGGGCAATTTTCTGTAGCCCGTGAAATGTCTTTGTATAAAGATTCGGATGGCACCTACAAATTGAAACAAACTCCTATCATTAAAAACGGCATTCCGACCTATTCGGCCAGTTTAAAATCGGGAGATAAACTCCAAACGCTTCTAGCTAAAGCAAACAATAACTCCTATCGCCTAAAAATCAAGTTCGATTTGAATAATGCTACGGGTTTTGATCTACATTTACTTAAAAACGGGAACGAAAGCACCATTTTAAGCTATGATTCTACAAGTCAGCTTCTTAGCCTTGACAGAACGAAATCTGGTAAGACAGATTTTCACGAACGATTTTCAAGTATTGAATCTATTAAGTTAATCCCGGAAAATGGTAGTATCTGGTTAGATATTCTGGTTGATAAGTCTATCATTGAAGTTTATGGAAATGACGGAAAGGCTACTATTACAGATTTAGTTTTCCCGACACATACTACATCAGGTATTGCGTTGGTTTGGAAATAATTAAAATAGGCCAATTGAAAAAATCCCAAAAAAGCTATCTGAATCCTCATAAGGATTCAGATAGCTTTTTTATCCCGCCCAATTCTCTCTATCCAAACTTCTGAATTGAATTGCTTCAGCTAAATGCTCAATTCGTATCTCTTCCGAATCTGCTAAATCGGCTATGGTTCTTGATACTTTCAATATCCGGTCATAAGCTCTGGCGGATAAACCCAGGCGTTCCATCGCTTTTTTCAATAGGGCTTTGCCTGCTTCACCAATATCACAGATTTCTTTTACCATTTCTGGTAGCATCATCGCATTACAATGAATATCAGAGAAATTTTCAAAACGTTTCGTTTGTAGCTCGCGAGCTTTTACTACTCTTTCTCTGATAGTAGAAGAAGATTCATTTTTTCGTGTAGATGATATCTGGTCAAAACTTACGGGTGTTACCTCTACATGCAAATCAATTCTGTCTAATAAAGGGCCGGAAATCTTATTGAGATACTTGCCTACTGTTCCTGGTGGACACGTACATTCTTTTTCGGGATGGTTATAATAGCCGCAAGGACAAGGATTCATGCTCGCCACTAACATAAAGTTGGTCGGAAATTCAACGGCTTGTTTTGTGCGAGAAATGACCACCTTTCTTTCTTCTAAAGGTTGGCGCATGACCTCTAGCACTGTCCGCTTAAACTCAGGTAATTCATCTAAGAACAAAACCCCATTATGAGCCAATGAAATTTCCCCGGGTTGCGGGAAACCACCGCCACCTACCAGAGCTGCATCAGAAATGGTATGGTGAGGTGCTCTGAATGGTCTTCGAGCAATCAGAGATGCTTTTACACCCAATTTACCTGCTACTGAATGAATCTTTGTGGTTTCTAAGGCTTCGTGTAAGGTTAAAGGGGGCAAAATAGAGGGCAAGCGTTTGGCAAGCATGGTTTTACCTGCACCGGGTGGCCCAATCATAATTACATTGTGCCCGCCTGCCGCAGCAATTTCCATTGCCCGCTTAATATTTTCTTGCCCCTGCACATGCGAAAAATCGGCTTCGTATTCATTGATTGCGTTGTAAAAAATATCTCTCGTATCAGTTACTAAAGGCTCTATCTCTTTTACACCTGTCAGAAAATCTACAGCCTCTGTCAGACTTTCTACACCAATCACATCAAGATTATTTACAATAGACGCCTCCATTGCATTTTCGGCCGGAAGTATAAAGCCTTTTAGTTTAGACCGGCGGGCCTCTATTGCAATCGGCAACACACCTTTAATTGGGCGGAGTGTGCCATCCAAAGCCAGTTCACCTAAAATTACGTATTCTTCTAAATTTTTGATGAGTTTGATATGGTCTCCGGCTGTCAGTATACCGATGGCCATTGGTAAATCATAGGCAGAGCCTTCTTTGCGAATATCGGCGGGAGCTAAGTTAATGACAGTCTTTTGTCTGGAAATCTGGTAATTACAATATTTAAGGGCGGCATCAATTCTTTGTTGACTTTCTTTCACAGCTCCGTCAGGTAGTCCTACAATCGACATTCCAACGCCTTGCATGACACTTACTTCAACTGTTATCAAGGTGGCATTTACCCCATACACAGCAGCACCAAAGGTTTTTGATAACATATAATATTTTATTTGGTCGACTAAGTTAAAACTTCAAATCAGTATTTTACAAAACTACGATAATTCTTCTATTCATATTTATCAGCTTGCAAAAAGTATAGCTTTTACAATGAAATCCTACCAACTTTATGTTGATGGCGAGCATGAATCCTTGGGGTTGCGGCTATTATAACCATCCCGAAAAAGAATGTACGTGTCCACCAGGAACAGTAGGCAAGTATCTCAATAAGATTTCCGGCCCTTTATTAGACAGAATTGATTTGCATGTAGAGGTAATACCCGTAAGCTTTGACCAGATATCCTCTACCCGGAAAAATGAATCTTCGGCAACTATCAGAGAAAGAGTAGTAAAAACCCGAGAGCTACAAACGAAACGTTTTGAGAATTTCCAAGATATTCATTGTAATGCCATGATTCCGCCAGAGATGGTAAAAGAGATTTGTGATATTGGAGAAGTGGGCAAAGCCCTATTGAAAAAGGCCATGAAACGTTTAGATTTATCAGCCAGAGCTTATGACCGGATATTGAAAGTATCAATAACTGATTTAGAAGAGATAAGTATCGAACATCTGGCAGAAGCAATAGAATTCAGAAGCTTGGAAAGAGAGATCTTGGCAGGATAATGCAATCAACTTTTGAAATTAGTAGATATAATTTCAAAAGTTATGTTTTTGGGTAGGGTATATTTAGGCTTTCCTTGAAAGTAGATACGTAAACATGTGTTGTCTTGAAACAGAAAGCCCGAAAAAATCGGGCTTTCTGATAATTCTAGTCTAAAAATTAAACTACAATTATTATTATCAATTTAATGAAATATGATTAAAACCATTACAGTTTATAATCCGTAGACAAAAATAAAAAAAGAGATTAAAAAAAATTATACTTAGGAATAAATAACTATATAAGATCTACATATGCCTTGTTTCTAAGTAAGAATTTAACTCTTAAGATATGTATTACTTTTTTAAATATTCTTTTCCCGTCAATAATAAGTATTGGCAAAATAATCGGAAAAATGATAACGATTGTAAGTGCTAACAGAATAAAAAAAATACATCCAATTATAAATCGAGCAATTCTTTCTATTTTCATAAAACTATGCATTAAATGGTTAAAAGTCAAAGTGTTTTGTCTAACGCAAAAGTCATACTTGGCATATCTAGTTACAACGTTTAATTACTTAATTAATAGTACCTAAATAATTTAAATTTTTCATTAAGACCAAGCATAAAAAAATATCTTCTTATGCAAGACAAATATGTAAATATTTTGTTACAAAATATAATAATCTCACTTTTTTATTAGAATAACCAAGCAGAATAATTTTAGTTGTAGATAGTTCTCAACTCTCTTAAAATTCAAGTAGAGGGATAAAATTTTGACAATAGAACCATCTTTTTACAAAAAAGAGCTAATGCACACTGGTGAAAAACATTGTTAATCATACTTTTCGATATCTCTAAGAAGTTATTTTATTCAGACCTGAAACCTTAAAAGACTTCTGCTATTTGATTAAAAACGTAAGAATGAAGGTGCAGAAGCCAGTTTGTAAATAGAGGAAAAACAAAGTCAGGAGGTCCATTTTTGATTGATATTATGATGGTTGGTTTTTAAAAATAGCAACATAAAAGCTTCCTGAAGATTGATAAGTGCCAAAGAAATATTAGGAAAATGGCTAAAAAATCTATCAAAATTACCAGACTTTCGATTATATAGTAGACTAAAAACCAATAAGATTTAAGACAAAAGCAAGTCAAATATAAATACATGCAAAAAGGGCCCATCAGTCTTTGGATAATGGGCCCAAATAGATTAGTCTGAATTTTTATTAATAATTAGTTAGCATGATGATTGAAAAACAGTGAAAAATGAGATAATTTAACATAAATTCTACTCCATACAATTAAACAGCTTCTTTAACTAAATCAACTATTTTCTCTAAAGCTTTTCTGGCTGACGAAGCAGCAACTCTGGCGCTTGTATCATTTTCATCAAGTTTTGGAACTATTTCGGAAACTACTTTGAGTAAATTGCTCAACTTTTCCTGCTTTTTATTATCTAAAACTTCTTTCCCGAGGTGCAATAAATTAACACTATTTTTCAGGCAATCTGCATTTCCTAATAAACCTTCTTCCCCCTCACTCAGTAAATTATTTATATGATTCGAGCCAATTATTAACCTGATAATATTGATCTCCTTACTTAAAATATCTGGTTCCAAAGTGCCTTCTGCAGATAATTGAATAAAGTTTTTTAATACTTTAACTTTTCTTAATAATTTGTCTTTCATTTCAAACCCCCTCGTATAAGCTTCACTTTCAAGAGCAAAGGTTGCTGATTTAAGTGTTTCTGTCAATTCTACAAATTTTCCACTATCTGAAAGCATAATAGTTTTATCTAATAGGCCTGCTAAAATTTCTTTTTGGGCAAATAAGTTATGATTTAAGTCAAGCAAGAATAAGGCTACAAAGCCGATAAAGATGTGTTTTTTCATTTTTACTTTTTATAAAATACTATAATAGACTATCATGAAACGTATTGATTTTCAACGTTTCTCCAAACTTTATTTCTTATTCCTTAAATAAAAGACTTATTTTAGAATAAAGATTTTTTCACTCACGTTGGGAATATCAAGCAGATTGCTATTATTAACAGCATACCCAAGTGTGGCAATACAAAATGTCAGATAATCTAATAAATTCGCCTTGTTAGGATAAATACCGTTTTCTTTAAGAATTAAAGAATCATCAAAAATAATCCCCTCTTCAAATCCTATTAAAATATTCTTTTTGTAATAACCCACACCCATATACGAACCGTCTATTCCTTTGAAAAGTGCCGTGTCTTTTTTACTTAAGCAAACGTATACGCATGTGTAATCGCTTTCCATTAATATACATCCGTATTGCGTATTCCTTTTTTCAGAAAATTTTCCCAGGAAATAGTACCTGAAATTTTCTTCATTTAAGATACGATTCTGGATTTTTTCACTCAGGAAATAATTGACAGGCTGATAGTTTTTACTGTTTAAGGTTATTATTAGTGGAAGAAAATGGCTATAACCTTTATGATTAAGAGCCTTTTTCATTGTTTTTTCATTGACACTCCCCATTATTAACTCAGCGGGGCTATTTTTTTGATTGTATGAAGTATACAATAAGAGTGGATATTGATTATACGTAATTTTCATAATATGCTTTGGTTAATGAATTTTCAATAAAATATAAGCTACTCCTTAAGGAGTAGCTTTATTTATAAATTTTGTTGTAACTAAAGTGACTAAAACTTATTTAAGCTAGTAAATAAATTGGAATAATGCAATAGTTGAATGCATTTTGTTTAATATTTATAAATAAATATTAGAATAATTATATCTAAAAATGTCTATCAAAAGAACAGAAAATGGTTAGTAATCTGAGTTAATTACTATATAGGCGAATATTTGTCGTAAAATAATTTTCTTGAGCAAATTCGCGGAATAATTATAATTTAAAAATTATTGATTCCCTTTAATTATTAATGATGGATAGTAAAAATTAACCAGATTTTATCAAGTAAATCTTTGCCGAATTAAGTAAAATAAATACTAAGGGGGGAAGTATAAGAATCGAAAAGTCTCCAACTTTAGGTGCCTCACCTATCTAAGATTAAGCCCAGAACTTTAAGTTTACAACTTCAAATAGTAAGTTAAAAAGTGCCTAATAACAAATAAGTCTATACTAAAGCAGAAATAGTGCAAAAGAAACCAAATAAAATTATGTAAATAATAAATTTCTCATTAAAATGTATTACATACTTGTAAAAGTCTGGAATTTCCTTTTATTTTTGTAGTAATCCGCAGTAAAAATGAGTTTAACAGTTCCGGTAATTTTATAAATTAAATAATAACTTTTTAACTATTATTTTATGTTGAATAACGGCCTATGTAGTATGAAGCGAATGTTTGTTGCTTTAGTATTTTTTGGTAGTATACTTTTTTTTGCTTCCTCGTGTGTGAGGGTAACGACTAAAGATATAACGTATTTTCAGAGTAAGGGAGATTCGGTAGCTTATGATACTCTTCCCTCAATCACACCTGCTGTAACACTTATCCAACCTGACGATATTCTGGCAGTTACTGTAAGCAGTTTAAGTGAGGAGTCAAATGTCATTTTTAATTTTCCTAATCTTAATCCACTTACAACTACTTCTTTTCCGGGAACAACCTCTGGTGGATTAGGTCGTAATCAACCTTTGGGATATCTGGTAAGTCCTCGCGGAAACATTGACATGCCATTGATTGGGAGTATATTTATCAAAGGAATGACTTTAGAGCAGGCGGCAGATACTATCAAAGTAGAGCTTTTAAATTTTTTGAAAGAACCAACTGTCAATGTAAGGTTTCTAAATCACAAATTTACTATTATAGGCGAAGTCAATCGCCCTGCAGTTTTCAATTTACTTGATGACCATACCTCTTTGCCAGAAGCTTTAGGGATGGCAGGAGATTTGACAATATATGGTTTGCGTAAAAATGTTATGCTTATCAGAACTACCGAAGGAAAACGAGAAGTTGTAAAAATAGATTTAACCAAGCGCGATTTTTTCAACTCTCCTTATTATTATATTAAAAATAATGATGTAATCTATGTTGATTTAAGTAAAGGGAAAGTCACTTATACCGACCAACGTGTGCAAACGCTCCAATTAATTCCCATTTTTACAGGTATCGCAACAACGGTAGTATTAATTTTGAATTTAGTATTTAAATAAAATGACTTCCACTGGCATTCGCACCAGAGTTTGAAGTCATACATTTGAAATCCTGGGCCAAAATATTTACTTATTTTGGCCTATAAAAAATAGATATTCTTCTTCATAAGGTTATCAGCATAGTTTAAAGTGCTGAGTATTGAATGGGACAGGCCCAATCCAGATAGTAAGCTTTCACGTTTTTATTATTCATTTTAATGTTTTTTCAGCGATAAAAACACTTGTGATTTTTCTTTTGGTTATTTCAACCTCTATCACAATATGACAAACAAAGGAGTAGGAAAATATTCTGATTTTTATGCTATCTTTGTTTAATATCTGTTTTTGTTTGACTAATCTGCAAGTAAGCTTTCTACAAAACTTACAGTTCATTTTTGATTTATTGCCAAAAAACTAGTTTATGTTCTCAATTTTTAGCTGGAAAAAATCGACAGTTGATTTACTATCTTTTCTGAAGACCGATATACATTCTCATTTACTCCCAGGAATAGATGATGGGTCTCCTGATATCGAAAAAACAATCAATTATATCAAAGAACTGAGTAAATTAGGCTACAAAAAATTAATAACAACCCCTCACGTTAAGGCAGGAATCTACCCGAACACTCCTCAGATAATTGCCAAAGTTTTAGACCAGGTACAAAATGAACTGCTAAAACAAAATATCGAAGTGATATTGGAAGCAGCAGCAGAGTACTTATTAGATGAGGAATTCGAAAACTTACTTTTAAATAAACAAATTTTAAGCTTTGATGAGAAAAAATATGTTCTTATTGAAATGTCGTTTATTGCTCCGCCGCCTAATTTAAGCGAAATCATTTTTTCATTAAAAACGCAGGGGTATACCCCAATTATGGCACACCCCGAACGCTACGGTTATTGGTGGGATTATATCGATAAGATGTCTCATCTGAGAGATACCGGATGTTTACTCCAATTAAATTTATTATCTCTCACCGGGTATTATGGAAAAGAAGTAAAACAAGTTGCTACTAAAATACTTGAGTTAGGGTTAATAGATTTTGTAGGAACTGATTTACATCATGAAAGACATCTTACTCATCTTGAACAATTGGCTAAAGACTCAAAAATTATAAAATTGTTAAAACAAAGAACATTTTTAAATGAAACACTTTAATTTTATTATCAATAAGCCATTTTTTCTCCTTTAATCATATTATAGACTGTAACTATAATAATTTTTACATCAAGCCAGATATTCCAGTGTTCAATATACCAGATATCAAATTCCACGCGTTTTTTCATTAATGAAATATCTTTTGTCTCGCCTCGATAACCGTTAATCTGAGCCCATCCGGTTATACCTGGTTTTACCCAATGTCTTAGTAAGTAACTATCAATCTGTTCTTTACTCTCGATATTATGCTGAACCGCATGAGGTCTTGGTCCTACTACCGACATATCACCCAATAGTACATTAAAAAACTGAGGTAATTCATCCAGATTGGTTCTTCTTAAAAATTTCCCTATTTTAGTAATTCTTGGGTCGTCTTTTTCTGTTTGCCAGAAAACTCCATTTTGTTTACGTGTAGAACTATCACTGAACATTGACCGGAACTTAAAACAAATAATCTTCTGATTATTTTTTCCCCATCTCTCCTGTAAATAAAAGACAGGTCCTTTAGAATCGAGTTTAATAAGAATGCTAATAATGGGAATCAACCATGAAAAAACAAATACAATGACAAGCAGGCTAAACACAAAATCAAAAACTCTCTTGATTAATCTGAAATGCCATTCTTCTAAAGGGTTTTTTCTGATGGTGAGTATCGGGTTCCCTCCAAACAATTCAAGTTTATACTGTTTGAAACCATATTGACTATATTCAGGTATAATCCGTGTTTTTACTCCTTCTTTTTCTGTAATCTGGATAATCTTTTCTACATACGCCTTGTTAAAGGAAGGTAATGCTACAATTACTTCCTGAATTGAATTTTTCTTGAGAATGCCCTCCAGACTTGCCAGATTTCCACTATATTTTCCATTAAGAAATTCCGGTTTACTTTCATCAATAAAACCCGAAACCTTATAGCCAAACTGTGGTGAATCTGCAAAAATCTTATAAAAAGACAAGGCACTTTCACCCGTCCCTACTATCAATATATTTTTTATTTTATATCCTTTTTCGTAAATAAGTAAACTTATTTTTTTAAACAGATATTTTTGTAAGGTCATTATTCCTAAAACAAATAGAATATCTAAAAAAACCAGCTTACGTGCATAAAAGCGGTCATTTAAAAGAAATAAATAAATCATCAGAATTACTCCCTGCAAAATAATATTAGGAACTAAAACTAAAAATTCATCTACAAATTTTACTGTACGGAATTCATCATTTAACTCGGTATACCGACTTGAAAAATACCATGTTACCAGCAAAAAGAACACAAGGAAAAAATCGCTATTGCTGAATGACCGTGTACTGAGTATCTGTGCTGCCCCAAAACAGCAGATTATACATATAAAATCTGTCAGCAGCCTTATATGATATATTTTTTTTAAATTCGAGACCATATTTTTTTATGAGAAAGGTTTTGTCAATAAGTACTCTTACAAAATTTCGCTTATTCAATGCCTACAACTAAGACTTACTAAGTGGTCGGTACTTACTGTTTTCTAACTGCTATTTACAATAGCCTAATTCATCTCCTAAGATTTCAAAGCCCCATTTCTTTTTATCAATTAAATAATTGTTTTGTTTATAAGGCCAGGTTACACCACCATCGGTACTTCCTCTTAAATCATACCTTTTACCAAGTTGTAACATATAGGTTTTAGCTACTGTTGCCTCTTTTGATATTGAAGGCAAATTAATCCACTGGTTCTTTTCAGGTTCACTGAACTGTGTTTTTAACTGAGAAGGTATTGCCCCTTTATCTACTATTTTCCCTCGTGGACAAGTAGTCTCAAATTCGACCTCAATTGCCGGAGGAACAGGTAATGACGAAATATCAATAGTAAAATTCTTGTTTTCACAAGTCTTAAAATTTACCGATTCGGCTATAGGTTTTGTTCGGTTTCCGCCATAGATATTGTTATAATTGAATAATTGTAACTTAATTTCTTCGCTATCCTTAGGTAAATAATTGAGTTTAAATGCACTATTATTATTTAAGTTTATGTAGCTACTCCCAATTATATTTCCTGTTTTTGCACTGCTTAACGAATAATAATAGCTCAGGTCAACATCTTTAAACGCACTTTTAATTGTGAAAGCCGGGCCTTGTTTACAAAGCCAGTTAATCCATCCATTTATAATATAAGCAGGGTAACTGATTGAAGAAGTGCATTCCAGTTTGCCGGAAATGTCATTCTTTACAATAGTTGAACTCCCTTCAATTTTCCAGATTCCGGTATAAGTATTATAGGTAATCAACGGAATTACATCTCCTGCTTTTATTGATGCTTTAGTCTCTGAATTCTGAGTGTTCGGATTGAGTTCAAAAGTAACAGCAATAGGTTTAGAGAATGATCTTGCTACTTCCTGTTTATCCGAACTTACTTCGATAGAGGCAAAACTTGCAATCTTTAAAAAATTAAAAGCATCTGCTAGATTATTATTATATCTGTCTACGGGATTTCTGGCCAGACCTCCTTCTGGTATGAAAGTAGTGCCCGAGCGATTATCAAAATGATGAATAACAAAGGCCATATCTCCCGCTATAATTTGATTCTGTTTATTAAATAGAACTGTCCCCTCCTGAATCCTTACAAATGCACTCTCTTGCTTTGCTTTCTGATTAGTTGTTATTACAAACGGTTTGGTTATTTCTCCACTCGAATTTGTTAAAAGCTTAAATTGGTCTGCTGATACTCCACTGGGTGGATTATTAATACTGAAGAATTTAGGATAATAGAATTGATTACTTGTACTGGTAAAAATAAATTCTTTTATCACCTTGGTAAAACCTTCAGCTTCTGCAATTACTGTGAAAACTACGGGCTCCTGAACCGAGGGTATAACTTCAGGATCAACCGCCAGAAAAATGACTCCCTCTTTTGAAATCTTAAAGTTTTTTGTATTCAGGTTAGTTACTATTTTATCAGCTTCTTTACCTGCAATTTGTAGCTTAATGTTATCAGGCAGTTTTCCGGTTGTGCTTGAAAACCTTATTTCCAGTTTAGATTTTTCAATCGGTTCTTTAAAAAGAAGCTGAAAACCATCCAAGGGGTTTTGACAGGCATTAAGAACAGATAATTCTAAAATCCCCACAATTAATAACCTATATGCTATTCTAAACTTCATAAAGAGTAAGTATTAAGCCGATAACCAAATCTTTACCATACTGACTCAATTTTTTAAACCTGACCAGAGCCTTTAACCTATATTCAACCTCAACCGATTCCTATACATTCAGAACAATGCTCATCATCAACCTATTTTATTTTATACCTCAGATTAACCGATAATAGAGGAAGATAGCTGTAGTTTTTCAGGTTTTTTTGAATGTTTACCATCTCAGTATCTAATGTTGTTGATTCTAAAAAGCCTTCAAAATGCGCCCTTATTTTGGGACTACCCGTATAAAAAAAACCAACATTCAACATAATATCTGTCTTTTTTTTAGGTTCTTTTCGTCCAATACCTATCCCACAATAAGGCATTAATCTATTCCAGTTTATGTTAAGGTCAATCTGACCGAAATCTTCTTCTGAAATCTGCATTCCTCCAAGCATTAACCCTGTAGGTGAGGTAATCTTTGCAAAATATTTTTGCTTCAGCATGTACCCAACTCCGCTTTTTACATAAATGAGCCTTTTTTTAAACGGATACCAATTTATTGTACCTGTAAGTATACTATGGTTAATATCAGGCTGCAAAAGAATTTCAGATTGTTCGGGTAAATTAAAATACTGGTTCCTGACAAATTTAAAGTAAGTGTATCCTATCTCGCCAACAAATTGCTCTCTTGACGGTAGCGAGAATGAAACATTTCCTCCAATGCCCAAAGTTGATATTTGTAAGCTCATAACAGTCTTTTTTATAGTATGAACAAATGAAGTATCTTTTTGCGCAGCCAGACTACGTCCGGTTACGAAACATAATAAAATAAGGTAAGTATTTACATAAAAGACCTTCATTGCAATATCAGCCTATAAATAGCACCACAATCTTTGCCCTTACTATTCACCTTTTTGTAACTGATTGTTCCAATAGCTGCTATGATACATTCTTAGCTTTTCATCCAACTGATAGCCAGTACGATAGTACTCTCCAAGATTGTAACCCTTTACATATAGATACTCCCATCTGAATTCGTCAGTAGTTCTTAAACGGAACTGCTTATTTTTCAAAATAGGTCCAGGAGAAATCGGAACTGCAAAATTAAAACCTACTGATGTCCCGTTTCCTGTTTTCAGCGCAAAGAAGCCGATTTCTACATTCGTAAACTGTCTGATTAAATCAACCCTTACACCTTTATCCTTATATAAATATTGCCCTCCTGAAAGTTTAAGTGTAACGTCATGTTTGAAAATACGATAACTTATATCTCCCAGAATCAATAAATCCTGAGGCTTCTGATACTCAAAATATTCTCCGGAAAACCTGTAATACCCACTATACGACCCCTCTAAGCCAAAAGACCAATGCTTGTTCAGATCAAAATACCGATACTGAATATTTAAACCATATTGGTCTTTATAGAATAAACCTGCCGAAAGACTCATAAAGTTTACTTTTCTGAAAACAGCAAACTTATTGATAAAAGTAGGCGCCAGACGCACACGCATCGATTGTTTATCTAAATCATTAATTATCGGAAACGCTAATCCGGTTGTTAATGATAAGCCCCTGCTCAGATATATCTGAGTATTAAGCAACAAATTAATTTTGGCCTCAATGGGGTTGTCCAGATTGCCAAACTTTGCTGTAAACTGTGGTAGCAATGAGAAATCGAACTTATAGGTTCTGAATGGAAACCATTCTCTAAGTCCCAGCCTCTTTTGTGACTGTTCTGATAAAGCTTCGCCCACAACAATTCCACCCTTTTTTTTATAAGACACAAACGGAACTCCCTGAAATAAAGGTATATAACTTTGCTCACTTGAGTCTGCCAAAGCATAACGCAGTTCTATCAATCCATTATAAGGGTTTCTATACATACGCTGCTCATAACTAATACCTGCACTATCTGTAATTACATTCTCATAATTAAGAAAAACCCGTGCTTTTTTATCGGTCTGAGCATTGCATACAGACGTTATCACATAAAAAACCAGTAAACAACTAATAAACTTTCTCATCTATCTTAGCAATACTTTTCTTAGGTTTAAGTAGTTGTATCTGGAAAGAGGAGCCAAAAATAAACTGATCCCCGTTTAATAGTCCTCCCTGTATAGTCCACGTTTTCCAGAGTGTTGCATAGACTCCCACATTTAAATGTTGCGAATCCCATTCGGTCATTAAGCCTGCTTTATTCTGATAACTCAGTTTAAGCCCGGCAAAAGCTCCTACCAGATAACCGTTATTGTATTTAAAATCACTTTTTTTCTGAAATTTTAAATTAGAAAAAACGTTCGAATTCGATAAATTTAACTGAAAGTCTCCTTCTCTTGAAAGAATATATGGACTGCCATACCCAACATTTGCTTCTACATTCAGCTTAGAGTTCAGCTTGAAATGTTTAGTAGCTACCAAAACATTTTTTAACATAGCTGTCTCAATC
>CBIHRH010000016.1:0-20297 GCA_966212365.1 uncultured Emticicia sp.
AAATCCTAATCAGCTAAGAGCCTTATTGCTATCAGTTACTATCATGCTAGGGCATTTCAGTATTATTCCTTATATCGCTCCTACACTGGTTGCTAATGTCGGTTTTAGTCAGAACGATATTTATTTGATTTATCTGGTCGGAGGCGCCTTAACCATCTTCTCTGCGCCAATGGTAGGTAGATTAGCCGATAAAAAAGGCAAGTACCCTATTTTTGTCATATTTGCACTTCTATCTCTGATTCCGATTTATCTCATTACCAATATGTTCACCGGTGCATTATGGGCTATTTTATTTGTATCAGGTATATTTTTTGTATTCTCAAATGGACGAATGATTCCTACACAAGCCATTATTTCTAATGTGGTAACACCACAGCAAAGAGGAAGCTTTATGGCTATCAACTCGTCTTTACAATTGTTTGCACAAGCAATGGCTGCCAATATTGGTGGTTTTCTTATTCATAAAACAGTATCAGGTTATATTGAAAACTATCATTGGGTAGGTTATTTTTGTATTATCATGATAAGCCTGAGCATTTTTATTGCCCATGCAGTGAAACCAATTCCACAACCAATTGTTACTAATGAAAGTCCCATAAAAGTTTCATAGATAAACCTTTTAAGACCATGCTACGTATAAACAACTTACTGACTTATGTATTCATACTATTATCGATGAATACATTTGCGCAAGACTTCAAAGCTGAGATAGGAAAATTCAGAGAAGAATATAAAGCCGAATTTCTGAAATCGAAATTCTCGCCACTGAAAGAAGAAGATTTACAGTATCTACGTTTTTATGAACCAATCGAGAAATTCAGGGTAGAATGCCAGTTTACAGCCACCACTGGAGGTAGACCTTTTCAGATTCCCACTACCACCGGTGAAACAAAGACTTTAGTTAAATTCGGAGAATTAAGCTTCCCCTTGGATGGTAAGACCTACAAATTAACGGTATATAAATATCCTGACATGCAGTTAATACCTCAATACAGGGATTTACTCTTTATCCCTTTCCGCGACTTAAGCAATGGGAAGGAAACGTACGGTGGTGGGCGTTATATTGACCTGCGCATGAGTCAGATTGAAAATGATAAAATCATATTAGATTTCAATAAAGCTTATAACCCTTACTGCGCGTTTGGCGTAGGGTACAGTTGTCCTATACCCCCACGCGAAAATCATTTAAAGGTGGCTATACGCGCCGGAGAAATGAATTATGCGAAGCAATTATAGGCATATATTCATTACACTTTCTTGGCAGGATTTCCAAAAACTGTTGCGTTATCAGGCACGTCTTCTATTACTACCGAGCCTGCACCTATACGTGCATTTTTACCAACTTTAATACCTGTTACAACGATTGAGCCAGAGCCAATAAAAGCACCCTCAGCCAATTCTGCACCTGCATTTATCATAGCCCCCGATGCAATAGTTACATAGTCGGCTACTTTAGCATCTGTGTCTACTACCGCCCCTGACTGAACAATACAGTGATTACCAATTTTGGCAAATGGGTTAATGGCAGCATTAGCCATCACCAGGTTTCCATGTCCGATTATGGCAGTTTCTGAAACTATTGCGCGCTCATGTATGGCATTTACAGGCATTACCTTGCGACGCTCGGTAAGAATCTCTACTATTTTTTTCTTTACTTTTACGTTGCTGATAGCAACGAAGGCTTCTGTCTTTTGTCCGATAATTTTCAGGAAACCATCATCGTCTGTATCACCTAATATTACTATTTCTCCTAACTCGGTATTATGTAGTTTTTTATCATCATCCAAAAAACCATATACCAATACATTATTACGATTAAAAATATCCAGGGCAATTTTGCCAAGAGTACCAGCTCCAAAAATCAATACGGGGTTCTGCATTTGTTAATGTTCTTTTATTGAATGATTGTGTAGCTTACCATCTAATATGGTAACAATCATACTACTTAATTTATGAATTGAGTGCCAGTTCTTCACGGCGTTTCCGATATAATTCAACAGCCTTATTTAATAAAACGTTCATTGCCATAGGCATATGCGTAGATAGAATCCCTCCATAAATAGCTGTATCTACATCTCTTAAAGATTCTTCCAGAGATTCACTCGGAAGGCGGTTGATGATTTCTTTACTGGTATAAGACGTATAAGGGCGATTCTCCAGCCATTCCAGATGTTCTTTCCACATTACCAGTGCCTTGCCTATATTCCCGCTATCAAGCGTGCCTTTGATTATCTTTTTATAACTGGTTACAAAGTCTTTATGCTTACGACCAAATATAAAGAGTCTGTATTGTTTTTCAATCCATTTACCAAAGAAGGCATAGATAATACCCAAGACACCTAATATGCCCAAAAGATACCCCAGAATCTTAGGGTAGTTTACCTGTTGTTGCAAGGGCATCAGTTTCGTTTCGGTCTTGAGCATCAGAGAATCCGTACTGGTCTTGATCATCTCTTTCAGAAAAACCGAATCTAACGCTGCAAACACAGCCGTACAATCTCTTTTGCCCAATACATATATGGGCAGGTTGAATTTCTGTGTCTTACTGATGTCGAAAGTAACCAGGGTATACACCACACTATCAAGACTCAGATTATTATTGGTACTGGTCGTAAAATAGTTTCGACGCACCATTTCGAACGGGTAAAAATTATAGGTGGTATCAGGAAAAAAAATTTCGGCAGAAGGTGAATGGTAATAACTTAAGGCATACTCAAAGGGACGGCCAAGTTCGACACTATCTATTAAAAAACGTCCGATTGGTTTTTGTGCATAGGCGTTAGTAGACATCAAACAAAAAATCATTAGCCCACTATATAAAAAACGAATAGCAGCAGTATAATTGATTTTATAAGATTGATGAGGATAAGGCATGGATTTACTTTCGGACTCTAAACAATTGTATAAGTTTTGAAACATAATCTTCTCTTGAATCAATAGCCAGATAGTTAGCATTGTGTTGTTTACAGAGTTTCTCTAAGCGTTCCTGATTATCTTCAAACATTTCTTTCATTTCTTTTTTGAAACTAGGCGAAGAGGTATTCAGCCATACTGTTCGTTTGCTCTCTTTATCAAGCACAGGAATAATGCCCAGACTTGGGAGCTTAATCTCTCTTTGGTCGTAGATATGAATTACTACCAGGTCATGCTTACGTGCCAGAGCCTTCAGGTTATGTTCGTAGCCTTTATCCAGAAAATCAGAGATTAAAAATACAACACTACGACGTTTCAGGATATTGAGCGCAAAACCAATAGCAGCAGGGATATTGGTTAGCTGCGATAACGGTTTCATTTTAAACAGACTCAATATAATCTCATATCCATGTTTCAACCCATTAGCGGGCTTAAAATAGAGTTCTTTCTGATCAGAAAAACAATATAAACCCACATGCCCGGCTTCTTTAATAGCTGATAGTGACAAAACCCCACAAATTTCTTTGGCTGTATCCAGCTTCAATCTACCGTTATTGCCGACTTCCTGCGAGGCACTCACATCAAGCATAAAAAAAACAGTCTGCTCTTTCTCTTCCTTAAAAATCTTTACGTATGCTCCATGTCCTTTGGCAGTTGTAATCCAGTCAATAGTCCGTACATCATCGCCATACTGGTAGGTACGCAAGTCGCTAAACTCCAAGCCGGAGCCTTTGAAAACCGAACGAAAGTTTCCGTGCATCTGTGAGTCTACTGCCTTACGGATTTTTATTTCGTACTTGTTAAGTTTAGAGATTATATCTTCTACCACAATCTTTTAGCAATTAATAACCCGATTTTTTAGTGTGATTAACAAACTTTAACGTATTCAATCTCTTATTTTTTTCCGTAATTTGTTCTTTAATCTAAGAGTATGTTTAAAAATTATTATTCGACTCTCTAAAGTCATCTTTTTTAGCCGAGCGGCGGACCGCTATACTTCGTTGCACTTTTTCGATGTAGCTGCTGGCTACATCGAAAAAGTGCGCCCGCGCGGTGTCCGCTTGTCTATCTAAAAAATCTGTACTTTTCGGTCAGAAAAATAAAATTTAAACTTACTCTAAAACGAAGATAAAGTGAAAATACTGACAAAAAAAATATTCTTGCATTTAGCCATTATTTCAACACTTATTTCATGCATCGGAGACCCTACCCCTCCCGGCGATGTGATTGATATAAAAACTATGGGGAAAATTTTGGCAGATATTCACCTGACAGAAGCAAAAGTAAATCGATTGAGTTTTCAGGTATATGATTCTACGCGGGTAGTTTATTTAGAATATGAACGTAGAATTATGGCCAAATACAAAGTAGATACGGCCCGATATAAGGCTAGTTATCAATTTTATGTGCAGAATCCGGGGTTGATGGTGAAAGTATATGATGAAACGCTTAATATTCTGGACGAGAAGAAAAAAAACAAACAAATTAAAACGGACTGATATACCCAAAAGAATCCTGAATAATGCCTAAAGAGAACCTTGTAATAATACCGACCTACAACGAAATTGAGAATATAGAAGCTATTATCAGAAAAGTAATGCACCTTGATGAAAGATTTGATGTACTGATTATAGATGATGGTTCACCAGATGGAACTGGTCTTAAAGTAAAAGAACTACAGCTTGAATATCCGAACGAACTATATCTGATAGAGCGTAGTGGCAAACTAGGCCTGGGAACAGCTTATATTCACGGTTTTAAGTGGGCTATTGAACAAGGCTATGAGTTCATTTATGAAATGGATGCTGATTTTTCGCATAACCCGGAAGACCTGGTACGTTTGTATAAAGCCTGTAAAATAGATGGTTTTGATGTGGCTGTTGGTTCCCGATATATCAAAGGTGTGAACGTAATCAATTGGCCTATCGGGCGTGTAATCATGTCTTATTTTGCCGGAGTGTATGTACGTTTCATTACGGGTATGAAAATTATGGACCCTACAGCCGGATTCATCTGCTACCGCAGAGAAGTTTTAAAGACTATTCCACTTGACAAAATTGTCTTTGTAGGTTATGCCTTTCAGATAGAGATGAAGTTCAATGCTTTTCTTTATAAATTCAATATTACCGAAGTATCTATTACTTTTACCGACCGTACCAAAGGCGTCTCCAAAATGTCGACCAAGATTTTCAGAGAGGCCGTTTTCGGCGTAGTTATGATGAAGGTTTGGAGCTGGTTTAAGAGTTTTAAAAGGTAATAATTATACAATCCCCATTTGCTTCATAAGGAACAAGGCGTTCATATTTTGTGTAACACCTGCACGTAGTTTATAATCGAAAGTCATTTTATCCCCGTCGATAATGATTTCAAAGCAGATGTTCTTGATTCTTTCGGGATATTTGGCTGCCATATTTGTCAGGTCTAAATCATGGGTAGCGATCATTCCAAAGGCCGTTTTATACTGAATGAGTTTTTCTAAAAACAGTTCTGAGCCTTGTAGTTTGTCTTTCGAGTTTGTGCCTTTCAGCAATTCGTCTAATATCACAAATATCTCTTTGCCTGTTTCTAGTATTTTTACTACATGCTGTAAACGTAGTAATTCAGCATGGAAATACGACTCGCCTTCATCTATCGAATCAGTTATGCGCATACAGGTATATACCTGAATCGGTTTGAAAACGAACTTTTCTGCACGCACCCTTGCTCCAATCATCGCCAAAATCAAATTCGAGCCTACTGCACGAAGAAAAGTACTTTTCCCGGCCATATTAGCGCCTGTCACGATAAATATCTGCTCATCTTTATTAATTCTGAAATCGTTATTCACGCTCTTTCCCATTTTGAGCAAAGGATGTCCTAATTGTGTAACATCAAGGATTACATTGTCAGAAACCTGAGGAACAGTATGAGTATTATTAGCAAAATCGTAACAGGCAATACTCACTAACACCTCCCACTCATGCAATGTGGTAAAGGCTCGTAAAAGGGCTTCACTTGATTGTCCTTTCCATATTTCAAATCGATATGCGCATTGATAATCCCATAAGAAAAAGGCGTTCAATACAGGTGCAAAGAAGCTATTTCTGATGGCGAAATAAGCCGAGATATTGGCCAACCTCTGAATGGCTATAGAAATATAAGAGGGTTTTGTTAATGTATCTTTCCATCCATATAACATGGGTGCTTTGAACTCTTCTTTCTCAATTAGCTGAAATAGCTGAACGTATCTCTGTAAATTCGACGTATTCTTACTGATGTTTAGATAGAGTGCATTGAGTTTCTTGCGGTTAACAAAAGAAAAAACCGATTGTAGAATCAAGGTTAATAACCATACTTTGAAAGAAATAACACCTGAAATCCAAAGACCTAAAATGATGGCATTAATGACAGGCACTAACCACAGTAAGAATCTGTATTTGCCCATTAAATCAACATCTTCACCTTTAAGCCAGGCTGTCAATTGCTTATATTTGGTTTCGTCTTTTTCCAGCAGATTACCTGTTGCTAAAAAATCTACCCTCCAGTCTGTTTTATTAATCAGTTCTTCAATAGCAACTTGTCTCGATTCGATAGCATCTTTGCTTAGGAAAGGGAATTTTAACTGATAAGCCAAGGCATCACTCCCTGATTTGGTTATACTTCTGTTAAGCAATTGAAAAATGGAATGATTACCGAAAATGTCTAAATCGTAGGAAAAAAAGTGTGTTTTATCCTCATACTCCTTCCCGTTTACAAACTGGTCGTAGACACCCTCAGCAGCTAAAGTTTCTTTCTCACAAACCTTAAGTTTTGACTCATGGTATTCAATCTTTTCGAGGATTCTCTGGTGTAAATTAACAAAAAAAAGGAAGGTAGCTAAGACTACTAATGCACTGATAACCAGCAAAGTAGAGAAACCATCTCTGATAATCATAAACAGGATATATGCTTCAATAATAGCAAGAATTAGCCGTAAGTAAGAAATCAGATTAGCGGTGGATTTATTCTTTTGTATAAATGCGGCAGCATCGCTGGCAATACGGTTATAGCTCATAATTTTGTATTGTGGGTTGTTTATACTAAAAAGCATGTTTAAACCAGATTTAAACATGCTCTCAAATAATACTCTCTATAAGTCAAAAAAGTTCTACTCATCCAGGATATTTTCCTCGACACTCGATTGTTTACCTCCATGCATAATATCTACTATTTCTTTGATATTATATACCGAGCGATTGTAGCGATTGCTTAGGAGAATAATCACAAAATCTTCGCGAAGGTCAAAAAACATAATGGTATTATAGCCTTTCCACCAGCCAGTGTGATAGATATAGTCAGTTTTCTGTTTGGCATCTACCCACAATCTGAATCCATAACCATAATTACGTAAGCCCGGATGCTCGAAGCTACGGGGCAGAATCATTTCTTTGAAAGACTCTTTAGATATAAGCTTATTATTTTTTAGTGCTATATAATATTTCAGCAAATCTTCTACTGTCGAATATACGCCCTTATCGCCTGTAATATCATCGTAATAATCCTTAGGTAATCTTTGTCCAAACTGATAACCATAGGTACGATTGATATTGATAGAATCATTTTTAGTGGTTGCAATAAAAGAATCTTTCATACCAATAGGTAAGAAGATATTCTGACGCATATATTCATCAAATGATTTTCCTGATGTCTTTTCTACCAGGGCCGCCAGAATAGCAAAGTTGGTATTGTTATAGCTAAAGAAGTGATCAGGCAAATTGAATACAGGTGGAACTGGTATAGCTTTAGCAAACCAACGCATCATATCCTGATTAGTCGGATAGAGTTTACCCTCTCTTACCAATTTATCGAAAGTATATTGATAAAATGGCAAACCTGAGCGGTGGCAAAGTAAACTACGAACAGTAACACCATCGTAAGGGAAATCAGGGAAATAATCTTTTACGGTATTGTCTAAGGCCAATTTACCTTGCTCGGTCAGTTTCATGACTGCTACTGCCGTAAAAGTTTTGGATAAAGAAGCTAGTTGAAATTTAGATTGCAATATATTGCGGATAGTATCTTTAAAATTGGCATAGCCAAAGGCTTTTTCATAAACAATCACATCTTTCTGGGCAATCAATACATTGCCATTAAAGCCTTGTGCCAGCTTCTTCTGCATTATCTCCTCAATCAAAGCTGCTTTTACATCGGCTTTAATATCTTTTCTGATTTTGGCTTCTTTTCTTTTTAACTCGGCACTATCTACGGCTGTTAAAGGTGCCTTAATAGAATCAGCAGTTTTGGTTTGACATGAAAAAAGGGAAACAGAACAGAAGAAAACAAAAATATACAAATACAAACGCATCTTTAAAACCCGCTAAATAAGTTCTTACAATAACCTCTACACGATTCAAAAAGCCGTGTGTACCAACATTAATTTCCTCTTACGTACTGCAGAATGATAATCATGAAAGAAGTGAAAACTACACTACAAATGATTTTCAGAATCGTAATCAGGAAGAAAGCAAAACCCCCTGCTTCCACAAAGAACAAAGTCGAGTGATGTATCAAAGTCAGAATTGCAACATACCGAACAAAGCGCTCGGCCCCCATATCCTTTAAGGATATAACAATCTCATTTTCAATTCCTTTTGTTGGGAAAAGGAATTTTATAATATAGCCTCTCAGATACCCTATCAATACACTTGCCGAGGCATGCACCCCTGCAGTATTATAGAAAATATCGACCAGCAGCCCGGTAAGGAAACTTATCAGAATAACCCATACAGGGGGAATCTCGTCTGGCAATAATAAGATACAGGCAATATAAACGAAGCAAAAAGCCACATCAAAAAATACAAAATTGCGGAGTACCACAATTTGTAATATTAAATAAATAAAAAAAGTAACGATTAACCGTATGACTGTTTGCGAATTCATTTATAGTCCAGGGTATGATTAAGATAAAACGTACAGTTGCTACACATTTTATGGTCTGTCTGAAATTTTATTTTTTGGATCAACCTTTGTACTTTCTTCCAGTTTCTCCTGCTCATTTTTCAACTTATTATTCACCACATATACATAAGATATGTTCTGAAAATCGGTTGCTAACTCTACTTCAATATCAAAAAAAGCCTGGTCTTGTTTAGCACTTAGTTTACGTATTTTACCAACCATTGTTCCTGACGGGAAAATAACGTTTTGTTCAGAAGTAGTCACAGAGTCACCTTTTTTGATAGGCTTAAATCTGTCGATAGTAGTCAGGTCAATCACTCTTGGATTTAGTCCACCCCATTTGGCAATACCTAACGCCTTATCGCTTTTCACTCTCAATGCCTGGTTTCTTACTTCACTAGATACATTAAAATCTGAGTGAAGAATAGAATAAACACGTGAGAAATGGTCTGAACACTGCATTACCTGTCCTACTACTCCTTGTGGACAAATAACACCCATACCAGGCTCAATACCATCTAATTTACCTTTATCTATAGTCAGATAATTTTTAGATAAGTTAACCGTATTGTTCACCACCTTAGCAACCTTAAATTCAAACCTTTGAGCAAAAGCCGAATCTACCTTATAGTAGTCTCCCTCACGACCTTTGATCTGTTGCATGGCAATTACCGCCTTTTTCAATTCGGCATTCTCTGTAACCAGCTGGTCGTTTACATTTCCTAAGTTCATGTAACTCTTCACATAATTGGAAGCCTCGAGGGTTTTAGCAGCGTAGTAGTTTGAGGTATTAAAAAAAGATACGTCCCAGTAATAATCATTTTTGACTATTAACCAGAAACTAACCAATTCTAAAATCACAAACAATAGGAAATTTCGTATCCGAAATATCAGACGGAAGAGTTGCGACATAAGTCTTTGTTGTATTGAAAAGGGTGGCTTTAAAATTAAAAGCGCAAAATACTATTTAGAGACAAATAACCCCTCTCTCTAAATCTCTCTCCGCTTCAGCGGTCCGACTCAACAGTGGGTAGAGAGACTTTTTTGTCCCCTCCCCACTGTTTGGGAGGGCTAGGACGGTCGCCCGCTGGCGTGGGGTTCCGTCAAAGACTATTTGGCTTATATTTTTCTAAGACACCCTCTTGAAGCTTATTAAATCTACTGAACTATAACAGCTCTATATTTTTCTATGTTTTTCAAAACCTCACCGGTTCCACGTACTACTGCACGAAGTGGATCATCAGCTACGTGAATCGGCAATTTTGTTTTGATAGCCAAACGCTTGTCTAAACCATGCAACAAGGCCCCACCACCTGTCAGATAAATACCGTTTTCGTAAATATCGGCAGAAAGTTCTGGAGGAGACATTTCAAGTGCACGCATGATCGCCTCTTCAATTTTAGAGATAGATTTATCTAAGGCGTAAGCAATTTCACTATAAGTAACTTTAATTTCTTTCGGAATACCTGTCATCAGGTCACGACCACGGATTTCGATATCAGCCGGAGGATTATCCAGATCAGGTAAAGCAGCACCAACCTGAATCTTGATAAACTCTGCTGAACGCTCACCGATTAACAAGTTGTGCTCACGACGCATATAGTCTACAATGTCTCTTGTAAACAAGTCTCCCGCAATACGGATAGAAGCCTCACATACGATACCTGAAAGCGCGATAACCGCAATCTCAGTTGTACCGCCACCGATATCAGCAATCATTGAGCCGTTTGGTTGCTCAATATCAATACCGATTCCGATAGCGGCTGCGATAGGCTCATGAACCATATATACCTCTTTTGCACCTGCATGTTCGCAAGAATCTTTAACCGCACGTTTCTCTACCTCAGTAATACCAGACGGAATACAAACCACCATGCGGTGTGACGGTGAGAAAAACCAGTTACGACCGGTTTCAATCATTTTAATCATTCCGCGAATCATTAATTCGGCAGCGGTAAAGTCGGCAATTACACCATCTTTTAATGGACGGATAGTTTTTATATTTTCGTTTGTTTTTTCATGCATTTGCATTGCTTTGTGTCCTATCGCCAACACTTTTCCGGTAATTTTGTCCAAAGCAATAATAGAAGGTTCATCTACCACAATCTGGTCTTTGTAGATAATAAGGGTATTTGCAGTACCCAGGTCAATCGCGATGTCACTCGTGAGAAAGTTAAACAATCCAGCCATATCGAGCTTTATGAGTTAATGAGTTTTTTAAATTTGCCCGCAAATTTACAATTATTATTTGCAAAGTTCTGTGAAAAATAAATTTTTTACTTTTTAATTGGTCGAATAGTATAAATAAATCAACGGAATCTTCCTCTATTTTATTTTTGGAAGTTTTTTTTGAATTTTTAGAAGAACCCGACATTTGTAAATAATTTAGATTACCAGGTAATGCTTGGTTTTAATTGTAATTTTGCACAATTGTTATAACAAATTCCCTTTTCATTTGTTTGACAAACATTGCAAAAGGTGTGGATAAATTTACGCTATAAACAAACTAATAAATAGTTTTAATCAAAATTTATTCTAAAATCCTATATTTGCCACATTATGGGAATTCGTTCAATACTAAGTAAACCTTTGGCGGCTTATACAGTTGCCCAACAAAAAAAATGGATTGCCCGCTCAGCAGAAGTGCAGGCTGAATGGAGACAAAAACTCGTTGAGCAGGCAAGTAATACTACCTTTGGTAAAGACCATCATTTTAGGGATATACATTCTTATGAGGATTACAAACAGGCTGTGCCTGTGCGTGATTATGAGGACGTAAAACACTATATCAATCAGATTTTAGAGGGTGAGGAAAATGTATTGTGGCCGGGCAAACCACTATACTTTGCCAAGACTTCGGGTACTACTTCGGGTACAAAATATATCCCTATCTCTAAAGACTCAATTCATAATCATATTGATTCGGCTAAAAATGCTTTGCTCAATTATATTAACGAAACCGGCAAATCAGCATTTTTAGATTATAAACTTATTTTTCTATCAGGTAGCCCTGAATTAAAAGAAAAACATGGGATTCATATCGGGCGGCTTTCGGGTATCTCTACCCATCATGTTCCGGCCTATCTGCAAAGCAACCGGATGCCGTCTTACGAAACCAATTGTATTGAAGACTGGGAGGAGAAACTGGAGAAAATTATCGACGAAACCATTAATCAACCCATGAGCCTTATCTCGGGTATTCCGCCTTGGGTACAGATGTATTTCGACAGGATTCAGACCCGCACAGGTAAAAAGATAAAAGATGTTTTCCCTCAATTTGATTTGTTTGTCTATGGTGGTGTAAACTTTGAACCCTACCGGGCTAAACTTTTTGAATCTATCGGTAAACCCGTTGATTCTGTGGAATTATACCCTGCGTCTGAAGGCTTCTTTGCTTATCAGAACGCGCAGCATGATTTGGGAATGTTGCTGTTATTAAATACCGGAATCTTTTATGAATTTATTCCTGCAGAAGAATATTTCAACGAAAAACCTACACGCCTGAGCATTGAACAGGTGGAATTAGGCAAGAACTACGCATTAGTCATTAATAACAATGCCGGGTTATGGGGATATTCTATTGGTGATACGGTTAAGTTTGTTTCGCTCAATCCTTATAAGGTTATTGTATCAGGTAGAATCAAACATTTTATTTCGGCTTTTGGAGAGCATGTAATTGGTGAGGAAGTAGAAAAGGCCATGAAATTTGCCTGCCAACGCCACCCCGAAGTAGAGGTGATTGAGTTTACTGTTGCCCCAATGGTTAGCCCAACCGAAGGATTACCTTACCATGAGTGGCTGATTGAATTTGCTACACCTCCAAAAGATATGGAGCAGTTTATAGAAGATTTAGATAAGAAAATGACTGAACTGAATGTTTATTATGATGATTTGATTACAGGTAGCATTCTCAGAAAATTAGTCATTACTTCATTGAAAAGAGACGCCTTTATTGACTATATGCGTTCACAGGGAAAATTAGGGGGACAAAACAAAGTACCGCGCTTATCTAATGACCGGAAAATTGCGGATGTGTTGGGTAAGATGGTATAGCGTTTAGAGTCCAACCACGGAGTGGCACATAACGAACGTCTCACGGGCTTACACGGAGTAAAATATGACCAGAATCATGTTCATATACAGCCTTTAATAAAAGCGTATATGAACATTTTTTTTTAATTTCACGTTGCAAAATCAACCAACATTGCATCAACAAATATGAAAGTCGAACAAATCTACACTGGTTGTCTGGCACAGGGAGCCTATTATATTGAATCAGACGGAGAAGCTGCTATTATTGACCCACTGCGTGAAGTAAATACCTATATCAATAAAGCAAAGAAAAGCGGTGCCACCATCAAATACATTTTTGAGACTCATTTCCATGCAGATTTTGTTTCGGGGCATGTAGAGTTGTCACAAAAAACCAATGCGCCGATTGTGTATGGCCCAAACGCGAACCCTGCCTTTGAGAGCATTATTGCTATTGACGGACAGGTATTTGAATTAGGCAAAATCAAAATAAAAGTTCTGCATACACCCGGCCATACAATGGAATCTTCCTGCTATTTATTGTTTGATGAAAACGGCAAAGAATATTGTATTTTTACAGGTGATACTCTATTTATTGGAGATGTCGGCCGCCCTGACCTTGCTCAAAAATCAGACCTGACTGTGCATGATTTGGCAGGTCATTTATATGATTCATTAAGGAATAAAGTTCTTCCGCTACCTGACCATCTGATTGTCTATCCGGCTCATGGAGCCGGCTCGGCTTGTGGGAAGAATATGAGTAAAGAAACATTCGATTCACTCGGTAATCAGAAACAGGTAAACTATGCCTTGCAGGAACAGAGCAAAGAAGATTTTATTAATGCTGTAACCGATGGGTTGACTCCACCGCCATACTACTTCCCAAAAAACGTTCAGTTGAATAAAACAGGTTCGGCAAGTCTGGAAATTGTGATGGAGTCTGGTCTTCATGCTCTACCTCCTGAAGCTTTTGAAGTAGCTGCCAACGAAACCGGAGCTATCATTTTAGATACCCGTCAGGCGGCATCTTTCAAAGATGCCTTTATACCCAATAGCATTAATATTGGTATAAAAGGTGATTTCGCCCCTTGGGTAGGTACCTTGATAACCGATATTCAACAACCCATCATATTTGTGGCAGACGCGGGTTTGGAAAAAGAAGTGATTACCCGTTTATCAAGAGTAGGTTATGATAATATCTTGGGGTATCTTGCAGGAGGTATTGAGGCATGGAAAGAAGCTGGCAAAGAAACTGACAATATTGAATCTATTTCTCCGCAAGAATTTGCCAATAGGTACCAACAAGGAGAATTAGTTATAAAAGACGTTCGTAAAAGTACTGAGTTTGAAGTTGAACATTTATTGAATGCTGAAAATGTGCCTTTGGCCTATATCAGCGAGAACATGGCTGAGTTTTCAAAAAAGGCCACTAATTATATTCATTGCGCTGGAGGTTATCGTTCTATGATTGCTGCCTCCATACTTAAATCAAGAGGTTTTGATAATGTGGTGAATGTAGAGGGGGGTATAGGTGCTATCAAGCAACTCTTACCCACTTCCGATTTAGTCTCTTCTCATTAAAAATCAGGCACTTATATTCTGCTTGGATATAAGTGCCTTTTACCTTATCATCTCAAATTTCCTCTTAGCTAAAACTTCTACCACTTATCAAAATATTGATGCAGATTACTGTATATACATATACTTTTGCATATTAAAATTATTTGGGTACTACTGTAGATATTTTAAGCGTCAAATTGCTGTTTACTTTTTTATACTAAGCAAGTTTTACCATTTAGTAAACGTGAAAACTCTAATAACTATACCGTTTTATAAATTATGTTACAATTTTTGAAATATGTCTTTGCGACAATTGTTGGGCTCTTTTTATTTGGTTTGCTGTCTATCTTCGTTTTAGTGGGAATTGGCTCAATGATGTCGAGTTCTGATGAAAAAACTTTTGTTTCTAAAAACTCTGTCCTTAAAATAGACCTCAATCAAATCATTCGGGAAAATACACCACAAGAAGATCCATTCACTGAAATTCTATCAGGTGGCCGTGGCCCTAGCCAAATAGGTTTACCTCAAATAAAAGAAGCAATTGCCAATGCTAAACTTGACCCGAATATCAAAGGTATTTATTTGCATGCCGAATATCCGTCAGCAGGTTTCGCCACTTTAGAAGAAATCAGAAGCTATCTTGAAGATTTTAAGAATTCTAAAAAGTTTGTGTATTCGTATGCCGAAATCATGTCAGAAGGCTCTGTTTACTTAACATCAGTAGCGGATAAAAGTTATCTGACTCCAAGCGGTGGACTGGATTTTAATGGTTTGAATGCGAAATATACTTTCATGAAAGGTTTATTTGAAAAGATTGGTGTAAAACCAGAGATTTTCAGAGTAGGTGAATACAAAAGTGCGGTTGAGCCGTTTTTCAGAACCAACATGAGTGATGCCAACCGTGAGCAGACGCAATCTTTCATCAACGATATAGCAGCACGCTTCTATGGCGATATTTCAAAGTCAAGAAATATCCCGATGGATGAATTGAATAATATTCTGAACAATGCCTTGATTCAGGAACCGGGGGATGCCGTAAAATATAAATTGATTACGAATACAGGCTATTGGGATGAATTTGAACAGGCGCTCCGCCATGAATTAGGCGTAGGAAAAGACAAGAAAATTGAATATGTTACACTGCATAAATACCTGAAAGCCGAGAAATATGTGAAAGAAGGCAGCCTTTCTAAGAAAATTGCAGTGATTGTAGGCGAAGGTGATATTGTAACAGGCGAAGGCGATGAAGGAAGCATCGGTTCAGACAAGATTGTGAAAGAATTACAGAGAGCTCGTAATGACTCTAAAGTAAAAGCTGTAGTATTGAGAATCAACTCAGGTGGTGGTAGTTCATTGGCCTCTGATGTCATGTGGAGAGAGGTTGAATTGACCAAAAAAGTAAAACCTGTGATTGCTTCAATGGGTGACTATGCGGCTTCAGGTGGCTATTATATGGCTATGTCTTGTGACACTATCGTGGCTCGTCCGACTACTATTACAGGTTCTATCGGTATCTTCGGAATGATTTTCAATGTGGAGACCCTAATGAATCAGAAATTAGGTATTACGTTCGATGCGGTTGGCTCACATAAATTTTCTGATTTCCCATCGGCAACACGTACGATGAGCGATGCTGAAAAAATGATGATTCAGAATAGTGTGAATCATGGCTATGAAAGCTTTACCTCTAAAGCAGCTAAAGGTCGCCACATGAGTGTGGAGCAATTGAAAGCGATTGCAGGCGGTAGAGTATGGACAGGTACACAAGCAAAAGCAAATGGCTTGGTTGACGTCCTTGGTGGTATTGATGATGCCATTAGAATTGCCGCACAGAAAGCGAAATTAAAAGAAGGCGAATATCGAGTAAAATATTATCCAATCGAAAAATCAGGTCTTGAAGCTGTTTTGGACAGATTTGGCAAGGATAAAGAAGAAGAAAAAATGAGAGCCTATTTAGGTGCACTTGCTCCGTTTGCAAAGCAGATAAAAACGCTTCAAACAATGGATAAATTACAGGCAAGAATACCATTTGAATTGGAAGTGAAATAAGACCAGGGAGCTTATTAAAACATAAGCCCAAGCAATAAAACCAAGAGAAGAGAGAAAAAAGTGCTACCTTTGCGCTTTATTCTCTTTTCTTTTTTGTTGAAAGAAACTATAATAATAGAAAAATAAGGCTGTTTCAAAAGGAGAACTTTATTTGACGAGGCACAACCCCACTCCCTAAATCCCTCTCCCCAACAATGGGGAGAGGGACTTCTCAGTTCCCTCCCCATTGTTGGGGAGGGCTAGGGTGGGGTCTTTTCAAGTAGTGACATTTAGCCCGAAAAACTTTTGAGACGATTGTCTGAATCTGAAAACAGCATGAAACTCACCGAAGCAAAATTTGTTCAAAGCGCCTCTGATTATCGCAAAAGCCCTAAGCCTTTGCTGCCTGAATATGCCTTCATTGGCAGGTCAAACGTTGGCAAATCGTCTTTGATTAATATGATCACAGCTAATAAAAACTTAGCCAAAACCTCTCAAACACCCGGTAAAACTCAACTGATTAACCATTTTATGGTAAACAATAACTGGTTTCTGGTTGATTTACCCGGTTATGGTTTTGCTAAAGCACCTAAAGCTGAGCGTGAGAAATGGGATAAAATGATTTGGGATTACCTGGCCAATAGAGAAAACCTGATGTGTGTCTTTGTATTGATTGATATAAGAATAGAACCACAAACAGTTGACTTGAACTTTATTGATGCACTCGGAGAAAAAGGCATACCTTTCTATTTAATCTTTACTAAAGCCGATAAAGTAGGGAAAGTAACTGCAGAAGAAAACATTGATTTGTTCAAAAAAACAATGCTGATGACATGGAGTAAAATTCCGCCTTACTTTGTTACTTCTTCTGAAAAAAGGATAGGGCGCGAAGAATTATTGAAAGCAATAGACGAGTTAAATCAGTCTTTTAAAAAATAATTTATAATTTTGCACCGCATAAATCGTTGATTAACATAACTATCAGCTGAATTTATCCAACAATTTAGAACTTTGGCAAGCTCATTGCCATTCATAAAGCTTACTTTATTTATCAAATGGAATTATTAAGAGACATTGCCCATATTTCGGGAAAAAGCGGATTGTATAAAATTTTAAAACCTGGCCGTGGTGGCGTAATTGTAGAAACGCTTGACGATAAGAAACAACGCGAAATGGTAAGTGCCAATGCACGCGTATCTGTATTAAAAGATATTTCGATTTATACCGAAGACCAGAACAAATCTATACCACTTTCAGATATTTTCCTGAAAATCCGTGAATTGCACGGAGAAACTGTGGCGGATGATTATAAGAGCTTTTCAAATAATCAACTATTCGATTTCTTTGCACGGGTAATGCCTGATTTCGACCGTCAGAAAGTATATCCGGCAGATGTTAAGAAAATTGTTGGCTGGTATAATGTTCTTTCAAAAAACCTGTCTGAGGTATTCGATGCGCCTGTAGCAGAAGAAGCAACTGAACCAGCAGCAGAAGAAACAAAAGTAGAAGCATAAGATATTAGTTTTATAAATAGACAGTCCCTGATTGAAATTATAATTCTATCAGGGATTTTTTGTTTAGAATAATGTCTCTGCATTTTATCTACCTGACAGATTTTAGCGCTTTTTTTTATTTGTTTTGCTATTACCTTTGCAACAGATATGCGAACGAGACGTTCGCGCCACAAATGAAACATGAACCGTATTCTTATAACAGGCGCTAACGGGCTGCTGGGTAGTGCTACCGCTAAAAGATTTGTTGAAGCAGGTTTTGACGTATTGGCCTTGTGCCGCGCTGAAAGTGACCTGGCAGCTCTGAAAGACATTGCTACAAAAATCACTATTGTTGAGGGCGATATTCTGGATGTTGTTTCCTTAGAAAAAGCTCTAGAAAATGTAGATTTTGTAGTGCATTCAGCTGCGGTAGTCTCATATGCTCCCAAAGACAAAAACCGCATGTATAAAACCAATGTGGAGGGTACAGCTAATGTGGTAAATGTGTGTTTGATGAAAGGTATAAAAAAGCTTTGCCATATTAGTTCTATAGCCGCCCTTGGCAAGCCAGATGTGCCTCTAAAATTAACCGCAAAAGATACTATAATCGACGAAGATCAGAAGTGGGAAGAATCTCCAATTAACTCCCATTATGCCAAAACCAAATATCTTTCTGAACTGGAAGTATGGCGAGGTAAAGCCGAAGGGCTCCCGATTGTTATTGTAAATCCATCTGTCATATTAGGCGAAAGCAACTGGACAAAAAGCAGCACCCAATTGTTTAAATATGCTTATGATGAACATCGTTTCTATAGCGAGGGCAATATGAACTATGTGGATGTAAAAGATGTGATTGAAGCAATTTATCAACTAACTACGTCGGATATTGAGGGTGAAAGATTTATCTTAAATGGCGGTACTGTAAGCTATAAAGAATTCTTCGAGAAAGCCGCCAGACTATTCAATAAAAAACCACCTACCAGTAAAGTCTCGCCTATACTTACCGAAATCATCTGGCGGGTAGAAGCTCTCAGGTCATTTATTACGGGCAAAGCCCCATTGATTACCAAAGAAACCGCTAAAAACTCCTTAATGAAATTTGTTTACAAGAGCGATAAGATTCGTCAACAGCTCAATTTTAAGTTTACCAATTTCGACGAAACCATTAAGCGTGTTAGTATGTTTTTATTAAAGAGTCATTGATTTTTTTGGGTAGAATCACGTATAATAATGGTTTTTATCTGGTTAATCCTTACAGTAAATTTATTGAGAGAAATCCTTGACATTTGATAAAAAATACTTATATTGAATCATAATTGTTGTCGGGATTGAGTATTTTTAATTGAAAACACTTTAAATCCTTTATTTAAAGCTGTTTATAAAAAATTAAGAACAACCCAAGCAATTGACGTATAATTACCGTCCTATGGTAGGACTGTAAAAACTTTGGGTAATCTTACATGCAACACGAATTCAGCGATAGATTCGAAAACTTCGATGACGCAGATGTGAAAGCGAATATCGAACGTTTTGAAGGGATGCTCAAAAGCCAGGAAACGGTCTTCTTCGATGAAGAAACGTATGAACAACTCTCTGAGTACTATCTTCTAGCCGGAAAATGGGAGATGGCTATGCAAGCCTGTCAGATGGGACTGCAACAATATCCCTACTCACTCGATCTTCTTCTGGACCAAGCACAGATTCATGCCAATAACGAAAGGTTTGAAGAAGCGATGGAAGTGTTGGACAGAGCCTCCACTTTCAATCCTTCCGACAACGAAATTACTTATATGCGTGGTGTTATCTGCAACCTGATGGGTAGCCACGAAGAAGCCATTGAGCATCTGAGAGAGGCGTTGTTGATGTCGGAAGAGAAAGAGTCGGTGTATTTTCAATTGGCTCAAACATACCAGAACTGGCAGAAATTTGAAGAAGCCGCTCATTTCTATAAAAAAGCTATCAAGTATCAGTTTAATGAAGAAATAGCTTTTTATGAATTGGTTTTTTGCTTAGAGCAACTAAATAAATTAGACGCAAACGTATCCTATTTTCAGGATTTAGTAGATAACAATCCATATTCTTATCTGGCATGGTTTGCTTTGGGTATGGTACATGGCAGGCTGAATAATCATAAAGATGCAGCCTATGCCTACGATTATGCAGTAACCATCAACGAAAAATTTGCTTCAGGATGGTTTAATCTGGCATATACTTTTATCAACCTCGAAAACTACCTTGATGCCAAGGAGTGCTATCTGAATGTACTGAAAAATGAAAAGCCTACTGCCGAGGTATACACCCATCTGGGAGTAGCTTGTGAAAAACTGGAACAATTTGAAGAAGCCTATAAATATT
>CBIHRH010000017.1:0-19669 GCA_966212365.1 uncultured Emticicia sp.
GGAACAAGTGGTATAGGATACGAATTAGCCAGATTGTTGGCCAAAGACGGCCATAATCTTATCATTGTTGCCCGTAGTCAGGAAGAATTGGATAGAGTAGCTCATGAAATAGCATCTGCTTACAATATTGAAGTAGTGACATTTGCCAAAGATTTATTTAAGAAAAACGCTCCTTTTGAGGTATATGATTTTGTAAAATCTCAAGGCTTGCAGGTAGAGATTTTAGTAAACGATGCCGGACAAGGACAATATGGCGAGTTTATCAATACTGATATTGAGCGCGAAATGGACATTATCCAGTTGAATATTACCAGTCTGGTAGCCCTTACCAAACTGTTTCTGATAGAAATGGTTGAACGAAAAAGTGGTAAAATTCTGAATCTTGCTTCGGTAGCAAGTAAAGTACCCGGGCCTTTCCAGGCGGTGTATCATGGTACAAAGGCATTTGTGCATTCATTTACAGAGGCCATACGTGCCGAGGTAAAAGATAGCGGAGTAGTGATTACCTCTCTCTTACCGGGAGCCACAGCCACAGACTTTTTCAGAAAAGCAGATATGTTGCATTCTAAAACCGTAAAAGACGGGAAATTAGCTGACCCTGCTGATGTGGCTATGGATGGATATAATGCGCTAATGAATGGAGACGATATGGTAGTATCCGGCTTTAATAATAAGCTACAAGTAGCTATGAGTAGTATTACTCCAGACGAAATAGTGGCTGAAAGAGTTTATAAACAGCAAGGCCCTAAAGAAGGGGTGCAGAAATAAAAAGTGATCCGTGTGCCACGGCTATACTCGGAAGAATATGGCCGTGTCACGCATAGCTTGGCCTAGTTTGAGCAAGGAACAATTGAAGCAGAGTTAATACAAGTCATACAGCCTCCAATTGATTAGCAAACCAGTAATAACGCCCATAATCACCATTTTCAACATCTACATGATAAACGATACTATCTGATTTTGAATGACGGTGAACAGCTATCAGAAGAATCTTCCGGATTCTTTCAGGCTTGTTTCTTATTCTGACTGCCTGACCAAAATCAAAAACGGGATTTTTACTTAGTTTTAAAAATAGCTTGTTTTTAATCCTGAATTTCCCAAAATAATCGCTTACCCTTATAAACTCTGAATCACTATTATAATGCTCACATTTAAAAATTGTTCCGGAAAATCTATATGGGTTTTCTATTTTACTCAACCTTACTTTTTCCAAATCATCGGGATGAATAGTTGATTTATCTAATCTTATACCGATTTCTAAAGTCCCCCAAGTAGTCATATATATCTTTATCAAAATGACAAATATGAGAATTTTACACTACTAAGAACAAAAAAGGGGATATTTCTATCCCCCTGTCATCACAAATCAGTTGCGACAGCTCAATCCATCAATCTTCCAAAACACCCATCAATCCCAATTCATAATCTTCTATGGCCTGCTTTAATTCGGCAGGATAATTCATCACAAAAGGTCCATAAGTAGAGAGTGGCTCCTGAATAGGTTCACCTGCCAGAAACAACAATTTACCCTTGGTAATAGCCTCAAAATCTATCCCCTCCCCTTCATGGTCGAATGTGACCATATTCAACTTTTCTACTGTGGTTTCGTTGGTTTTTATCTCTCCCTCAAGTACATATACTAAGGCATTATAAGAACCCGGTAACTCAAAAAAAGTCTTGGCTCCTGCTTCAAAATTTACCATCATCGCCAATATGGGAGAAAAAGTAGAAGCCGCGCCTGCCTGACCTTTATAATTTCCTGCCACTAATTGCATTTCTATCCCTTCCTCCTTTAACACAGGCATTGTATCCTTAGTCAGGTGTTGATACTTGGGCTCGGTCATTTTATGAGCGCGAGGCAGATTAACCCACAATTGTATCAATTCAAAATTGCCTCCCTCATGCATAAACTCTGCTGATGGCCCTTCGGAGTGGATAATACCTTTTCCAGAAGTCATCCATTGCACATCTCCTGCATTCAGAAATCCTTCATTTCCTAAAGAATCTTTATGATGAATTTTCCCCTGAAATAAAAAGGTGACTGGTTCAAACCCTCTATGTGGGTGCGGGCTTAAACGTGGCTTACTGCCATCAGGGCTATGATAAGTCGGCCCTGCATGGTGAAATAAGACAAATGGACTCACCTGTCTGATATTAGTGGCAGGTAGAGGTTGTTTTACTCGCATGGGTCCCATCCGGACCTCATTTGCAAAACTAATATTCTGAATATTGCGAGCTTTCATTGTTTTAATTTTAGAAACTGTTTAAATTAATCTTATTTAGTCCAAAATGGCGGTCCGCCCCGGCCCTTATTTTTCGCAAAAAATGCGGCATTAAAAAAACCCCCGTCATTAAAAGCGCGCGCTGCGTCCGCTCACTTATCAATACTAAGCTCCTGTTTTAACTCCTTTTCTTTGAAAAAACTAATCGCCGCGGCGCACCGCTCATTTTGAATCTAAAAATTTAATTTAAACCGTTTCTTAAGCGTGTTTCCTTAAACACTAGGCATGTGGTTGTAATACCTGTTCTTCTTTTCGGGCTACTATTTTGTTTACTAGCCAGATGTATTCGTTGGTAAACAATTCAATGGCTTTGAAGAAAGTCGGGTCTGTCAAATTTCCTTCGGCATCAAATTTCTTATCTACGGTGGGTACAATCAGCATGTGCGGAGAAACAATACCAAACAAAGCAGCAACTAAGCTTATCACTTGCTGGCTTGCCCGTATACCGCCCATTACTCCCGGTGAAGCTGTTACGATACCAAAAGGTTTATGTAATTGTTTCGGAAAATGGTCTAACAAATTTTTCATTGCAGGCGAGTAGCTACCATTATATTCGGGTGTTACCAGAATAAACGCATCTGCCGAAAACATACGTTCTCCTAAGTATTTCCATTCTGATGGAACAGCATCTACCGAAGTCCAGACTCTTTGAACAAAAGGTAATTCATAATCTCTTACATCAATAATACCTACCTCGGCGTCTGTAATTTCGCTTAGGTGCTTTTGTAAATAAGTGGCTACTCTAGCCGTAAGGCTTTCTTGTCTCGGGCTTCCTGAAATGATTTCAATTTTCATATTTTCTCTGGTTTAAGATATTATAGTTTAGAATGACATCGGAACGTCCATCAGGAGAATTTCCGAGTCTAAATTGGCTTTAATTAAAATTTCATTGGTTTCGCTGATACCTAAAGCATCTCTACGACCTAAAACTTGTCCGTTTATTTCTGCTTCTCCCTCAATCACAAAGGCATATACCCCATTGGTCGTAAGCTTAGGAGCATAGCTTAGTTCTTTACCTTGGTCAAGGTCAGTCAAAGAGAACCAGGCATCCTGATTCATACCCATGCCCCCATCCTTCGAACCAAGTGGCGAAACTATTGTCTGCCATTGATTTTTTCTACCTTTAATAGAAAAAGCCTTCTGGTCGTAACGTGGTTGAATATCTTTCAACTTCGGAAACACCCAGATTTGTAAAAGTCTAAGCGCTCTGTCGATATTTTTATTTCTTTCAGAGTGATAGATTCCTGTACCAGCTGACATCACTTGTACTTCACCTTTGCTGATAGCTCCTTTATTGCCCATACTATCGGCATGCTCTAAATCTCCCGAAAGCGGAATCGTAACAATTTCCATATTATCGTGTGGGTGCATCCCAAAGCCTCTGCCACCGATTATCATATCATCGTTTAATACCCTTAAAGCACCAAAGTGCACTTTTTCAGGATTCTGAAATCCCGCAAAACTGAAAGAATGCCAGGCATCTAACCAACCATGATTGGCATGTCCTCTTTCAGTTGCTTTATAATATATCGTTTTCATTTTCTATACATTTGCATTTAATGTATATACATATATATTTTCAGAATAGTTCAATGTCGTTGAGTGATTGTTTTTAATCGTGAATGACGAATGGTGAATAAGTTGTTGTTGAGAATAACAACTTACAATACAATTAACTATCTGACAATTGTTATTTTAAGTCTCATATTCGCTAATTCACCATTCACGATTTCTTCACCCCTTTATCGCCCTATTCAAAAATTCAACAAATGGATGCATGGCTTCAAAACCTGCCAGAATGGTAGAGTCAAAATCTTTTTTGAGTGATTCTGATGCCTTAAAAGAATTGGAGACGGTGAAACTCTTGAGTTTTAAGAGTTCAATAGCAGGATTACTTTCATCATATCCTTTGGGCGGACGAGTGGTAGCGGCCTCTCTATCAAGCCCATTAGGGAAGTGTTTTCTGAAAGGAGCGGTATCAATAATGCTCTTTATTTCTTCGTAGTTATAATCAACTTCATCACGGATTTTCTTTAAATCGTTGGTTCCAGGCATCCATACTCCACCTGCATAAAAACACTCATTAGCATCAATATGGAAATAGTAGCCGGCACCGTGTGCTTTTTTCCCTCCTCCGTTGAACCATGCACCGAAATTAGTTTTGTAGGGTGATTTATCTTTCGAAAAGCGCACATCACGATTGATGCGGAAGATACAATCTTTTACCTGTAGATTGGTCTCTGCAATGCCCTTATCAAATGTACCAAGACCTTTGATGAGTTGCCCTACTACCTCACCAAAATTTTCTTTGGCAGTTTCATAAGTCTTGCGGTTCGCATCAAACCATGGCTTATTATTATTAGCCTTTAAATCTTCTAAAAACTGTAACGTTTGTGCATGTATCATGTCTATAGTGTATTGAGTTTATCTACAAAAATAATAAGTTTATCTGAAAAATTCCCGGCTACTTTACTTCATTTATCAACAGTATTTTGTGTTCAAAATCACTTATATTCTGTAAGGTGGTAATGGCAATCTGAGTCAATGCCTCTTCCGTCAGAAAACCCTGATGCGAGGTTATCAGCACATTCGGGAAAGTCATCAATCGGGCCAATGTATCATCCTGCAGAATCTGTTCCGATAAATCGTTGAAGAATATATTCTCCTCCTGCTCATAGACATCAATGCCCAGATAACCCATTGTCTTATTCTTTAGTGCTTCTACTACAGCTTGTGTATCAATCAGGGCTCCCCTACTTGTATTAATCAGCATCACACCTTTTTTCATTTGTGCCAATGCTTCTGTATTAATCAGGTGTCGGGTGCTTTCTGTTAAAGGGCAATGTAAAGAAATTATATCTGACTGTATCAATAACTCTTCAAAACTCACATAATTGATGCCCACCGTCTTTAAATGCTCATCAGGAATCTTATCATAAGCGACAACATGGCAACCCAGACCCAACATGATTTTAGCAAATATTCCACCTATCTTGCCTGTTCCTATCACCCCAACAGTTTTATGATAAAGATCGAAACCCGTTAGTTTTTCTAAGGAAAAATTACCTTCCCGCACACGGTTATAGGCCTTATGAGTTTTACGGTTCAGGGTCATTATTAAAGCCAACGCATGCTCAGCCACAGCATAAGGCGAATAGGCAGGTACTCTTACTACTTTGATACCGGCATTTTTAGCAGCCACTAAATCTACATTATTAAACCCTGCACATCTGAGCGCAATTAATTGCACACCTGCTTTTTGCAACGCATCAATAATTGTAGCATTGACTTTGTCATTTACAAACACACAGACTACCTCGACCCCCTCTGCCAGACGAACGGATTGTTCGTTTAAAGCTACTTCATAGAAGTTTATCTGATGTGCCTCATTATACTTTTCAAAAAACTCCTTGTCATAAGGCTTTGTGCTGAAAAACGCGATTCTCATAATGATTTCTGTTGTGCTTTACCTAATTGATAAGCTAATGTCAAGTGATGCGAAAAGCCTAATATTGAATGACTACTGGCGGCATAATCAAAGATAAATTGTTTTGCCTGAAAACCAATGCCAAAATGGACATTACTAATTTTAGAGGTAATACCCGTGCGAAGATAAAAATTTTTCACTATCTGATATTCTAATCCGATTTTATATAAAGTGGGGAAAATAATATCTTTTTCGGCTTCTCCCACCAATAATAATTGTTTGGTAGGCTGATAGGCTAAGCCCAAACGAAGTACAGTGGGTACACGTTGTGAAGCAAAAAGCCCAGCGCCTGTAAGGTTATAACCACAGAAACCCAGTTGCAAAGTTGAACTCAGCTTGGCTATTACCCCAAATTCTGTCAGGACTGTTTGCTTAACAGCCAAGCCCTCAACAGCCGCTTGCAGGTAAGATACTTTTACACCTAACGAAACCCTATTAGTACTTTTGGCTAAGGCCAAACCCATTTTTTCTTCATGATACAATTTATCACCAAAGCGCTCTACACCAAGTCCGATATTCGCAAATTTAGTATTATAGTTTCCACCTAAAGAAAAAGTATTAAGCCCGGCAATTGAGTAGCGATTATGATAAGATGTGCTGATGAAATGATTAGTAAGAAAGCCTAATCCTGCAGGATTATTAAAAATAGATTGTTTGTCGGCAATAGCGACCGTTGCATTGCCAATGCCCCAGCTTCTGGCACCTATCGGAAAAGGTTCGCCCGAAGCACTAACCTGATTAATGAAAAGAAAATTAAAAAAGCAAGCAAGAATCAGGCTTTTGCTCTTAAACAATATAACCCCGTATTTTACTTCTTTCTTAGCCAAGGCAGCTTTTGATTTTTGAAGCAAAATACGGGGTTACTCAGAAAAAGGCAAATTGTAATTGATTAATTAAATCTGCGCTTTACAATTTCAATAAATTCTTCGGCTTCCGCGCCTGTGATATCCCATAGGTAGCGAGGAACATATTTTTTCAGAATCAATTCTTTGGCTTCGCTGAAATCTTTACACAATTCTATTTCATCCAATGCATTCGAAAATGCCTGTATGTTCCCTCCAAAAAGATTATTAGTAAATAAGAATCGTTGGTTCAATGAAATAGCACTATTGATACCTTCAATACGATTATTCTGATGATGGTCTAGAATCGTTCTGTTTGCTTTGGTCTGGTCGTTCAGGCTTTTTTGCTCACTGGCCAATCTTTCGTTCAAGCGCATTTCTTCCAGCTCTTTTGATGGCGATTTATCATAAGCCGACTCATTTACTTTCGATGTTACCGAACTGAGTTTTTGCTCAAATACAGGCACAGGCCTTTCAACTATTATTTCCTTTGCAGGTTCCGGCTTAGGAGGCTCAATATACTGTGGCTTCTCCACATAAGCATTATATTCGGGCACTTTAGGTTCAGGAATCACCACTGGTGGAGGAATTACTACCGGAGGAGGTGTATATGGCCTTTCTTCTACCATAGTTTTGTTCAATTCTAAATCAAAGAAAGAAGCCGAGGCAGGGTTGCTGATTACCTCTGAAACTGCAACATTCTTGTTAGGCACCAATTCGTCAGGAATTGCGACTTTTTGCGCAAAAAGTGAAAGATATTTCTCTGGACTTTCAGCAGTAATCGGCATTTCGTCAATCCAGGCCATGGCCTGATTGGCAAATACAAACTCTTTGCCATTCAGTTTTTCAACCAAACCCGGTAGCACCTGTTTATTAATTTGAATATACTTAGCGAGAGGAGCGGCGTTCTCCTGTGTAAATCTGAAATTAGGCAGATCACGCATCAATTCTTTATAAAAGGTCTGCGGTTCAAGAATTAATACCAAAGTTTCTCCTACAGAATCGACTAACAGCGGTTCAAATTGTTCACGTTTCACAGAAATAAATTGCGAAACAGTATTCATAAAACTCTTTAATGCTTGTTGTACTTCAGGTGCAGTAAAGTCAAAATATGGGCTGCGTAAACGTTGCGTATCCCCCTGCCACTTTTCAAACAAAGCCCTTATAGTCAACAGGTTAACCTGCTGCACATTACATAGAGAAAGTATTTGTTTACCAGAGATAGTATTGTTCTGGGCAAAAAACTCATCACACACACGGGCTGCATAAGCCTTACTGTACCGTTCAACGGCCGACAAATTCAATTTGTTCGACATTCTTAAATTTATTTGTTTTGTAAGTTAAATAGCTATAATTTATGACTGGAAGCTAAGGTTAGTACGTCATGTGGAACATCATTTCTGCTAACTAACTGTAAATTTACTACAACTTTTTTGCCAGTTTTACTTAGAACGAAAAAATTAGGAAAATAATGTTTATTGAACCAAAAAGAGGTAGAGGACAAGGACATAAGACAGGCTGGGTTGAAGTAATTTGCGGCTCTATGTTTTCAGGAAAGACAGAAGAACTGATTCGGCGGCTGAACCGGGCTAAAATTGCGCAGCAAAAAGTAGAGATATTTAAACCTGCTATTGATGTCCGCTATCACGAAGCTAACATCGTTTCGCATAACCAGACGGCTATCCGTTCTACGCCTGTGAATGCCTCAGAAGAAATTCTGCTGATGTGTAGTGATTGTGACGTGGTTGGTGTGGATGAGGCTCAATTCTTTGATCAGGGTATTGTAGAGGTAGTGAACAGATTGGCTGAACAAGGCAAAAGAGTGATTGTAGCAGGCTTGGATATGGATTCAAGAGGTGTGCCCTTTGGGCCAATGCCTAATCTGATGGCTATAGCCGAATATGTAACTAAAGTTCATGCTATTTGCGTGGTCTGTGGTGATATTGCTCACTATTCCTATCGTAAAACAGCTGATGGACCACAAGTGCTTCTGGGAGAATCTGAAAGATATGAAGCCCGCTGCCGCCGTTGTTATCATTTAAACCCGTAATAGTATTTAAAAAAAGATTTTTGTAGTTTTGCGTTCCTAAAATTTTAAGAGTATCCTGTTCCCGTAGTTCAATGGATAGAATGCGAATGGTCGCCCCCGTCAGATTCCGGTTCTGAAGATGGGGGTTCGAATCCCTTCAGGAACACAAGAAAGATAAGACAATAGAATAAAAATACAAGTTCCCGTAGTTCAATGGATAGAATGTCAGATTCCGGTTCTGATGATGGGGGTTCGAATCCCTTCGGGAACACCAGTTTTAAGCTACATTAGATAATGGAGTTAATTGTACAGATAAACCCATTATTCTCATTAATTCCTGCAATTCGTCAGTATGTCTTTCTAACACTTCTTCATACTGTTTTATGTAAAGAGCTGAATCTCCTTCTTCTTTATGCACTTGGATCGTACGATTGGTCATAGCAATTAGTTCCATTAGCCTTGATACTCGAATACCCCATTCATGGTAACTAATAAATTCTTTCTCTTCCATAGCATTAAAAGTTTATTTGCAAAAAAACTCGGTAAAGTTTTGAACTCTTAGTTGTTAAGGTTATTAAGACTCTCTATCCAACTGGCCAAAGCTGTCCAATCTTAATACTTTCTATAACTCCTATAATTGCCTCATCTTTATACCCAAATGGAAATTTTGATAGAAATAACTCTGCTGTTTTAATTGTCTCTTCAATTGAATGAAATTTTGCTAAATGCATATATAACCAAAAGCAAAAATTTCTTTTATCATCATCTATTTCAACGCTAAAAGATATGTCTTTAAAAATAATATGAATATCGCTTATAAAATTTATTACAAGAAATACTAAATAGCTAAAATTACCCTTAATTATGCCATTTTCCATATATTTTAAAGTTAATTCAACCTCCTCCTTGCTAAAATACTGTGTCATTAATTGTGAAATCTTCTTCCGCATTTCCTCAGAAGGTAGAAGTTTAGAATCAGAATAAAATATATATGGTTGATAAACATAATTACTTAGAAGACCTAAAATATTTCTTTGAATACCTTCGTGCTTTATCTTTGAAAAGGTCGAAATAATATAAAACCAAGTTGATTGTTTATCTCTATGATTAGAATATAAAGATTTTAATCCTTCATAACAATTATTAGAATTATCTAAATCTGCAAATGCATCTAAGCTTCTACCATAATTTTCATAATTATTAAATTCTTCCCTAAAATCTATACAATACTTCATAAAACCAGGAAAAAAATCTTGCGAAAATTCATTTTTTAAATCGATTCTTATCGCGTGATATTCTTGATTTAGAATATTACTATTAGCTTTTATATAAGCTGTAATATCTACCCAATAAGCCTTCTTTAATTCTGTGTCATATACAATACCAATGCTAAGATTTAATCCTTGACTCCAATATTTGAGATGTGCCTTATCTGTAGGAATCTTATACCCCTGATTATCTTTATAGCTCATTCCGCTTTTGATTTGAGCGAATACTCCATAATTTAAAGCGTACCCATTTTCTACAAATTCAATGTAACAGTCGTTACCCTGATCATTTTCTCGATTAATATTTTGAAAAATTGAATTGTTATCTTGAACTATACCTTGTATGTAACGAACACCCTGCTGTTCAGTTTTTATATTTAGATTGCGGGAAGTCATAGGCTCTAATTTTATTAATTCCTTCTTTAAATTTAATGAAAAAAATCGGTATTTTCATTATTTAAATCGAAGAGAAATATAGATTAAGATACTTACTTCCTACTCCCTCAACAACCCCCGAATGGCCACCAAATGCGAAAACAATACAATAGGCACTATACAGGCAGGCAGCCAATTAAAGGGGAAATACAAAACTGCAATATTAGGCTGTTCAAAAGCCAACTGCTGAAAAGGGAATGGTGCAGATAAAATGGCTGTGCTAACGATGTTGATTAAAAGCACCAGACAGATAAAATTCCATAGGAGCATAATGCCCATTCCTATGCGCTCTTTCAGGTAAAGATAATAAATAATGGGTGCCGTAATACCTGAAAGAATATCAAAATTCTGTCCCTCAAAGGTCATAATTTCAGGTATTGCCTTATGTAGGAAAAGCCAGAATAAAACCAGTTCTACAGGTATTCTGATAATGTGCAGTATAGTTAGGGTTTTGAGGTTTAAATCGTCTATGAAATTTCTACCAGTTTTAGTGGCAAATAAACCGATGATTAATAATATTGGAGGACCAATAGCTAACAGGAATCTTGGTGGTGTAGCATGGGTGTTAGTATAAAAATCGCTTGTGCCTAGCAAAGTTTGTATAACGAGCCAGCTAGTGGCAATCACTAAGATGCGGGTAGTATATTTTGAAGAGGCCCTTGCTAAAAAGTATACACTTAAAAAAGTGCTAAGACCCATCACTAAAGAAATATAAAAAGGCAGATGCTCCATTGCTTAAAATGTTTAATTTATATACAAAAGAAGCGGGCCAACATGAATTAATTCTTGCCATTTGGCAAGTTTTCAGGCATGAGCCCGGTTTTTTGCATACTCTTTTCTGATCCGGCTTAGTGAAGTATCGGTTACACCAATATAAGAGGCAATCATTTTCAGAGGCACTTTCTGAAAAATCATTGGGTTTGTCTCCATTAACTTTGCATATCTGGTCTCCGCTGTTTCTTGTAGCATCGAAAGCATTCTTTGCTTGAGTTCGGCATAGGAGTTCACTAAAATCATTCTGCCAAACTCACGAAAATAAGGCATGGCATGAAAAACACGTTGCAGTTCTTCAAAGGTGATATACCATACTTTACAATCGGTCAGGGTTTGAATGTACTCCTGAGCTGGTATTCTTTTAAAGAATGAAGACAAATCACAAACTATCTGCCTGGGCGAATACAAACCCGTCGTCACCTCATTCCCGTCATGGTCGTGGGTAAATGCCCGCATGAATCCTTCTTCTATAAAGCAGTATAGCTGACATACCCTCCCCTCTTCCAACACAAAGTCATTCTTCTGAAACTCTCTGGGTTTGAAATACTCTACCACCGAAGCCAGTTGCACTTCTGACATCGGGTAGATTTTCAATATAAATTCACAAATCGGGGCTTTTTCTACAGGAATCATTGCATTGATGCTTATCAGATGTATTTAGCAATATTCTCAAAAACGTAAAATTATGCAAGCAACCCGCTTTAATCTTTTTGCGTCTATCCCAGCAAACACCCTTTTTAACACCAACATGAAAAAACTGCTATTCGTATGGCCCACGGTCATTTTTCTGCTTTGGGTTGTCGCCTGCAAACCAAAAGAAGAAGAGGTCATCCCATCAACCGCTACTAATCCAGACTGGACAGCCGAGACGCATGGCAATGAGGTTTCGCCCAACTACGCAGTTGTCTTTCCGCAAGAGGCTGTTAACTCCTTAGAAATCACTATCCGAAAAACACAATGGGATAGTATCAGAACCGACATGAAAGCCAAGTATGGCAATGACTTTGGTTCTGGCGGTACAGGCGGCACCGGAGGAATGGGTGGCATAGGTGGCGGCCCCGGTGGTGGAGGAAATGGTGGCGGTGGTGCCGTTTCATTCGGAACAGATGAGCCAGCCTACTTTGCTGTTACGATGAAATTCAACGAAAAAACCTGGACGAATGTGGGCTTTCGTCTGAAAGGCAATTCAAGTTTATCTTCCATCTGGCGTTCTGGCGTTTATAAGCTTCCGTTTCGTTTGAATATGGACGAGTTTGAAGACCAATTCCCCGCTATCAAAAATCAGCGTTTCTATGGTTTTCAGGAATTATCAATGTCACCCGGTTATGGAGATAATTCTTTGATACGCGAGAAAGTAGCGGCGGATATTTTCCGCGAAGCAGGTGTGCCTGCAGCTAAAACTGCTTTCTATAAAGTATATATCGATTTTGGCGAAGGTAAAAAATACTGCGGTATCTATACAATTGTTGAGGTAATCGACGACACAATGGTAAAAAATCAGTTTACCGACGACCCCGAAGCCAAAGGGAATATTTATAAGCCAGAATCAACCTTTCAATCTTTCACTCAAAGTCAGTTTGAAAAGAAGAATAACAAAACCGAAGCCGATTATAGTGATGTCCAGGCGTTTATTACTGCCCTCAATGCAACGAATCGTACTACAGATGCATCTATTTGGCGAGCAAATTTAGAAAAAACTTTCAATGTTGATCATTATCTGAAATATCTGGCGGTCAACAATACGATTGTGAATTGGGATGCCTACGGCGCAATGGCGCATAATCATTACCTGTATAATTCGCCAACAAAAAAGCTTGTATGGATTCCGTGGGACCATAACGAATCGATGAAAACCAGCGGACGGAATGCCGTTTCTCTAGCTATGACAGAGGTTGCCAGATCATGGCCTTTATTAAGATACGTGGCAGATGATGCCGTATATTATGCCAAATACAAGCAATACGTAGCGGATTTCACCAGTAATGTGTTTACAGTAACTAAAATGGTAGCGCTTTTTGACAAATATCATAACCTGATAACGCCCTATGTAAACGGCAGTGAAGTAGAGCAGAAGCCTTATTCGAATCTGACCAGTACTGCCGCATTTACAACAGAACTGAATACGCTTAAAACGCATGTGAGTACACGTAATCAGGCAGTAGCCACATTTTTAAAATAACATTTTTATTCGTAGATTAACAGGCTGTTTAAAGCTATTACACCCGATATGATTGACCTACAAACATTTGAAAGCATTTCTTTAGCCGAAATTGAAGCCGTTAAGCTACTCAATCGGGTAGATAGTAAGTACATCTTTCATAAAAATGTATTGCCTGAGATTCTGGAGGAAATCAAGCCTTACTACCATATTCTGGAAATCAATCAGAAACGCTCACATAGCTACGAATCTTTGTATTTTGATACTGATGATTACGAATTGTATTATCAACACCATAATGGAAAGCCTAACCGTATGAAAGTACGTTATCGCCGCTATTCTGATTCGGGTCTGGTGTTTTTTGAGGTAAAAAAGAAAATCAGCAATAGCCGCACCGTTAAATACAGAGAAGAACGTATTAGTCTGAATAAGGAGTTGCAAAATGACGATTATCAATTATTCAATCGTTTTTTAGAAGAACCAGAACGCTTACACGACCAGCTCTGGATATACTTTGACCGCATTACCTTAGTCAGAAAAGATTTCACTGAGCGTCTGACTCTAGATCTGAATCTGGTATTCCAGAAAGGCGAATTAAGAAAGGCTAATCAGGGATTAATAGTAGCCGAAATCAAGCAGGATAAGAGTTCTGTTTTTAGTCCGATTGTACAAAGCTTCAAAAAAAGGCATATCTCACAGGCAAGTTTCAGTAAATACTCCGTAGGAATCGCCACTCTGGAAAACGTCAAACGTAACTCATTTAAACCTGTGTTGCGGAAGCTGGATAAAATATTGAGTGATTTAGTGAATGAGTGATTTAGTGATTAGTTTATTAAAGACTTATTTATATTGTAAATACATTATTACTATCACAATTCCTGGATTTATATCACATTCTCAATCACCTACTCGCAAGTAAATAATCACTCAATCGCTCGTTCACTCAATCACTAAATAGAAAATAATCACTAATTCACCATTCATGGAAGAACTCGAAGGCTCGTCGCACACCGTTAATCATTTTTTAGGAGATAATATAGCAATAGAATTTGGCGTAAGGTTTCTCCTGAACATGGTTGTTATCCTAATTCTGGTACGAGGCATTTATTACAATCGCTATAAGAATAAAGACTTTGTATTTACATTCTTTTTATTCAATGTTGTCAATTTCCTGATTTGTTTTCTGTTGAGTACAGCCAAGCTGAAAATGGGTTTTGCTTTCGGGCTTTTTGCCATATTTTCAATCATCAGATACCGTACGGTTACGGTACCGGTGCGCGAAATGGGCTACTTTTTCGTTTGCGTGGCAATTGGCCTCATCAATGCACTTACTCCGCTGAATATGAGTCATTATGAGTTAATTATAGCCGATGTGGTTTTAGTGGCACTTACTTTCGGTCTAGAACATGGGCTGAATATTAAACATGAGAATTTCAGAGAAATACGCTATGAAAAAGTAGAACTGGTAGTACCTGAGCGCAGAGAAGAAATGATAGAAGATTTAAGAAAACGCATAGGCCTACCTATCCATAGAGTAGAGATACTGAATGTTGACTTCCTTCGGGATGTGGCTCGAATTCATGCCTTTTATTATTCGAACGAAAACGAAACTAAAAGTGCCGCTTATGGGGGTGGCGATAGCGATGATTAAAAGAAGTCTTCTTTTCATATTCTTTCAGCTACTTGCAATAGTTGCATTTGCTCAAAAATCAACACAGGATTTTCAGACCTGGTATGATGCTGAACTAAAACTAAACCTGAAAAAAGGCTGGGAACTGAGCGGACAATATAGAGCACGTTTTGACGAAAACTCTTCTCATTATCGGGGTTCCTACTTTTTTTTAGGCGGAGAAAAGAAACTCAATAAGTACTTTAAGGTATTAGGCAATTATCGTCTGGCTTTGGTTGATGACAATAATTACCATCGTTTCCTGATTGGAGCAAATGCGCAAGTTAAAGCCAATGATTTTACTTTCTTTACGCGCCCAATGGCTCAAACACAGACCAAATACTTTGTGGGAGATGATGAAAACCGAGGCAGTTCCAACAGTTACTTTCGATTGCGGACAGGTATTAAATACCAAATCAGTAAGCGTTGGGATACTTATGTGTATGCAGAGCCTTTTCTACCTTTTGAGCAAGGAAAACTTACTGAAATTGCTTTCTGGCAAAACAATGCAGGCATTTCTTACGAATACAAGAAAAACAAATCTGTAACTTTGTATTATAGCTGGCAACCCGAAGTGAATAAGAAACACCCTGATACGATAAATGTATTGGGATTGAGTTTCGACTTTGAGGTAAAGCCTAATAATAAGAAAGCTAAGAAAGAAAAAAAGTCGAAAGATGGCTGATGCACCCAAATTAGAAGTCTGGCTTAGAGGGACTCTCCCGAATATCCCCGCTTTATTACAACCAATTGCCCATGCCTTATTGCAGGCTCAGGAAGAAGTACATGCGATGATGGCTGAGTTCCCTGAAAATCTTTTGTGGGAACGCCCTGCTAATGTGGCTTCTCCTGCATTTCACCTACAGCATCTAACGGGTGTTTTACACAGATTGTTTACTTACGCCCGTGGAGAATCATTATCTACCACACAATTAAGTGCTCTGGCGGCTGAAGGGAAGTTTAATGAAGCAATTACAACAAAAGAACTCATTTCAGCGCTCGACAGACAGATTGAGCAATCAATTTCGGAATTAGCACAAACCAATGAAAATACATTAACAGATGCCCGCGAAGTAGGTCGGGCAAAACTTCCTTCAACAGTAATAGGCCTATTGACCCACTCCGCAGAGCATACGACCAGGCATGTAGGACAGCTACTCGTTACAGTAAAAATATTAACTCAAAAAAATTAAACCAGAGAGTCTTCCGGTGTCAGTAATCGGGATTTTATTACAAACCTGACACCTAAAGGAATTTCTAACGAAAAACTCGCACCCCTGCCCTTTACTACGTCTAAAGTCAGGTGAGTATGTTTCCAATACTCAAACTGGTCTCTTGACATATAGAAAGGGCAACCGGCTACATAGCCAAGCAATACATCGTTATCATCAATATACATCTCCCCCTTCTGAAAACACATCGGAGCTGAGCCATCACAGCAACCTCCGCTCTGATGAAACAGCAGGTTGCCATAATCTTTCTTTAATTTCTCAACCAGTTGAGTGGCTTCCGTGCTTATGTCTACTCTTTGTTGATGCATAGTGGTGGTTGTTTAAAAGAGTACTCAATCTCCAGCTTCTCTCTGAATAATAGAAAGAAAAGTCGGAGATTGGAGTCTTATCAAAAGAATCCTAACTTATTCTTATCATAAGAAATTAACATATTTTTAGTTTGGCGATAGTGCCCTAACATCATTTTATGGGTTTCGCGACCAATACCTGATTTTTTGTAGCCACCGAATGGTGCGTGGGCCGGATACGCATGATAGCAGTTTACCCATACCCTGCCTGCTTTAATTGCTCTAGCCACTTTATAGGCTTGATGCGTATCGCGCGTCCAGACACCCGCTCCCAGACCATACAGCGTATCATTGGCAATGGCAAGCGCTTCGGCTTCATCCTTAAATGTGGTTACGCAAACTACCGGCCCGAAGATCTCTTCCTGAAAAATACGCATTTTGTTATTGCCTTTAAATATTGTTGGCTGGATGTAGTAGCCACCTTCTAAGCCCTCATTATAAGCTGTTCCACCACCTGTTAATACCTCTGCTCCCTCTTCCTTACCAATCTCAATATAATTCAGGATTTTTTCGTACTGGTCGTTCGAAGCTTGAGCACCCATCATAGTTGTAGGGTCGAGTGGGTGACCTAATTTGATAGCTTTCGTGCGCTCTACCACTCGCTCAATAAAAGCATCAAAAATGCTTTCTTCTACCAATATTCTTGAAGGACAGGTACAAACTTCTCCCTGATTCAAAGCAAACATCACTGCACCTTCCAAGCACTTATCAAAAAACTCATCGTCTGCATCCATGATGCTCTTGAAGAAGATATTCGGAGATTTACCTCCTAACTCTAAGGTAACCGGGATGATGTTTTTAGAGGCATATTGCATAATCAACTGTCCGGTAGTGGTTTCACCTGTAAATGCGATTTTATTGATACGTGGACTCGAAGCCAAAGGCTTACCTGCTTCAATACCAAAACCATTTACTACGTTCAGCACCCCGGCAGGAAGAATATCCTGTATCAATTCCATCAGTACCAGGATACCCACAGGTGTTTGTTCAGCAGGTTTCAATACGATGCAGTTACCCGCCGCCAAAGCCGGAGCAACTTTCCATGCCGCCATCAATAATGGGAAATTCCAGGGAATGATTTGCCCAACTACGCCCAATGGTTCTAAGATATTCATCGAAACCGTATTCGAATCCAATTCACTTACTGAACCTTCTTCTGCTCTGATAACTCCGGCAAAATATCTGAAGTGGTCGATAGCCAAAGGTAAATCAGCTGCCATTGTTTCTCTCACGGGCTTTCCATTATCCCAGGTTTCGGCCTTTGCCAGTACTTCCAGGTTCCTTTCCATCACATCGGCAATCTTCAATAAGATATTGCTTCGCTCGGTAACTGATGTATTATTCCAATAAGGTGCAGCTGCCCAGGCAGCGTCTAATGCTTTCTCGATATCTTCTTCTGTTGACCTTGCTACCAAAGTAAAAACTTTTCCATCCACCGGAGAAACATTGTCGAAATACTCTCCTCTCACAGGTGGCACCCATTTACCACCAATAAAATTTTCATACTGATTTTTAAATTTCGGAGCAGCAATCTGCACACGCTCTTGTTTAAGCAATTCAGACATATTTTTGGTTGTTTAATAGTGTTAAGAATAAATCATGTGCAAAACTATCTTGCTAAATTCATATTTATTTTATCTTTTCTCCCAAAAAGATGAACAATCCTCCAATTGTGCAAAAGGGTATTTTTTTGTAATTATTAATATTCTATATTTGAATAGTGATATTTTAACCGATGATTAGTGATGGAATTAACAGAATCATTTTTGAAGAAACGGAGAATTGAAACGCTGGTAGAAAATAAGTCAACTTTTACGCTTGACCATACCGAACTGAGCATTTTTGAAACACACCAGCAAGCGGAAGACGTCTACCTGAAATTTTCTGACCCTGTATTGGCAAGCATGCTGACAGGCAAGAAAGTAATGCATCTGAATCAGCACATGGATTTTGATTTTTTGCCAGGTGAGTCTGTTATCCTGCCTTCTGACGAAGTGATGTGCATTGATTTTCCGGAGGCTACGTTGAAGAACCCTACCAAATGTCTGGCGATGGCATTTGAGCAGGAGCGATTGGATAAAATTATCCATAGTCTCAATGAATTAAGACCCAAAATAGATAATCAGGAATGGAAGTTTACAAATAGCAATTTTCATTTCACGAACGATGTGGCTATTCACCACATTCTGCAACGCCTGATTTTCATTTTTACTGAACAGCACCCCTCAAAAGATATTTTTGCCGACCTGATGGTTCAGGAATTAATCATCAGAATCGTACAGACTGAAACCAGGACCTTTTATTCAAAAAATTCGCATAAGCTGGCCTCTAATAACCGTATTGCTCATGTAGTCAACTATATCAAAGAAAACATTCGCGAACAGATTCAGGTAGAACAATTGTGCAAAATTGCCTGCATGAGTGAGTCTAACTTTTATCGGGTTTTTAAGGAAGAATTGGGAATTTCGCCTATCGAATTTATTATTGAAGAACGCATAAAACTAGCTTCCAGCCTGCTTAAAAATCCTGAGTTCCGCATTAAAGATGTATACTTTGAAAGTGGCTTCAACAGCCTTTCTTATTTTAACCGGATGTTTAAGAAGAAATTCAAGGTATCACCTAGTGAATATAAACATCAGGCTGCTACAATTGACTAAATACAACACTATCTTCAACTATTTTGCTGAGTATTCTTGCGCTTTTATATTGCCTTCCACTTAATAAAAAAATCTTTCTTTGTATAGGATTTGTAAAAGGTTACAAGTCTTTTTACTTAATTTTGATACTCTTAAAGAGCAATTACAATCACTTTAATTAGCATTTACCATGAAAAAACATTTACATGCCATTTTATGGATTACTTTTGTTGCAATTAGTGTTTATCTCCCCTCCAAAGCGCAAAGTGTAACCATTGATCCCGATAGTAATAATCCTGGAGCTCTCATTAACGCTTCTTCCGACAAAAAAGGATTTCTGCTGCCACGTATGACTGAGTCTCAACGGACGAATATCAGCACCCCTACTGCAGGTCTTCAAATCTACTGTACCAACTGTTCTGGCGGTGCAGGTGCCTACACTTATAACGGCACTGTCTGGGTTCCTATGTTTAATACGGCAGGAATCACCTATGCTCTAGGCCAGAGTGC
>CBIHRH010000018.1:0-19658 GCA_966212365.1 uncultured Emticicia sp.
TGGACGATCAACTCGTATATGGCTCGCGTGAATTATGATTTCAATGATAAGTATCTCTTAACTGCCACTTTACGTCGTGATGGTTCAAGCCGTTTCGGTACCAATACTAAATATGGTAACTTCCCTGGTATCGCTTTAGGTTGGAATATCAGCAATGAGGCATTTATGAAGCAGATTACCTGGTTAGATTTATTGAAACTAAGAGCAGGCTGGGGTGTGGTTGGTAACCAGGGGGTTGCTCCTTACCAAACTCAGGGTTTGTTAGCCAGAACTGCTTATGCCTGGGGTTCTGTAGCAGCCTTTGGTTATAGACCATCTACTATCGGGAATCCTGATTTGAAATGGGAATCTTCAGCTACTGCTAACATTGGTTTGGATTTCAGCTTCTTAAGAGGAAGAATCCAGGGTTCATTAGAATTGTATGAAACCAATACAACTGACCTTCTATTGTCTGATCAGTTACCAGGTTCAATCGGTTTCGGTGCCGTGACAAGAAACGTAGGTCAGACTCGTAACAGAGGTATAGAATTGGGTGTAACTACTGTAAACGTAAACTCTCCAAGCGGATTCAAATGGACAACAGACTTTACATTTACAAAAAATACTGAAGCAATTATATCATTATACAATGGTAAAATTGATGATTTAGGAAACCGTTGGTTTATCGGCAAACCCTTGAACTCATATTATGATTTTAAGAAAGTAGGTATCTGGCAAACAAATGAGGCTGATCTTGCTAAATCTTATGGTAGTGAAGTTGGCCAGATCAAAGTACAGGATACAGATAAGGATGGTAAAATCACTGCTGCTGACCGCGTACACCTTGGCTCGGATATCCCTGATTTCAATCTTGGATTCACAACCCGCTTTGAGTATAAAGGCTTTGATTTATCAGCTTTCTTGTTTGGCCGCTTCGGAAACATGATTGTAAGTGGTTTCCACCAAAACAGAAACCAGTTAGCAGGTCGTTATCAACAAATCAAAGTTGATTACTGGACACCAAATAACCCTACCAACGAGTTCCCTCGTCCGAAGAGCACACAGGAGTTCCCGGTTTACAATACTACCCTGATTTACTTCGACGGTACCTTTGTTAAATTAAGAAATATCAATTTCGGTTATACTTTCTCACCAAAAATTGCTAAGAAATTAGGTATGGAGTCATTGCGCTTATATACAAGTATTCAACAGCCTAAAATCTGGTCTACATACCGTGATAAATACAACGGTATTGACCCTGAAGCAACGATTACCTCTTCTGGTAACGGAACAACCTCAGTTAGTGAAAACGTTGTGCCTGCTACATCAGTTACTACCGTTGGTTTAAATGTGAGATTCTAAGTCGGAAAAATTTAAAAGGTATTTTAATTATTAAGAAAATGAAACTAAAAAATATATTAAAACCAATCAAGGTCTTAGGAGTAATGTCAATGCTTTTGACAACTCAATCTTGCAAAGATTTATTGGATGAAAAAGTAGTATCGGGTATTCCTAACGATTATATGAATACCACTAAAGGCTTTGAAGATGCGGTAAAATCTGCTTATTCATCGCTCAGATACTTTTATGGAACTCAACAGGGTTTGACACTTACAGAATATGGTACAGATATATACGCTACCGGAGCAGATGGAGGGTATAAAGGCTTCCATTTCTATGATACGCAAATGCAACCGACTGTTGATTATCTGATTAATACCTGGGATGAGCTTTATCGTGGTATCAATACCTGTAATGCGGTTATTGAAAGAGCACCGAAAGCGGCCGTAACAGATGCAATCAAAAAATTAAGAGTAGCAGAAGCCAAATTTCTGAGAGCGCATTATTATTATATCCTGTTCATGCAATGGGGTGGAGTAGATTTAAGATTGACTGAAACGCTTATTCCTACCAAGGAAACCAAAAGAGCATCAGATGCCGAAATGTTTACGGCTATCATTAATGACTTGAACGATGCAGTGGCTAACCTGGAAGCTAAAGGTCATTCTTCTGACTATGGCCGTGCCACAAAGGCTTCTGCTGAAGCACTTTTAGCTAAAGTTTATTTAGTAAAAGCTTACTCTGCTCAGAAAGCCGCCGATGATTTTACAAAAGCTGCAACACTTTGTAATAATGTAATTAAAAATTACGGATTCAAATTGTTGGATGATTATGCACAGGTGCATGATGAAAACAATCAACAAAATAGTGAGGTTGTTTATGCGGTGCAATATACGTCTGACCCATTGACTAATCTCACCAATAATACCGGTGCCGTGAATGGTGGTAATAACCTGCACTTGTTCTTTGGTATGCAGTATGATGTACAACCTGGTATGAAGCGTGACGTATTCTACGGCCGTCCATTCAAACGCCTGCGTCCTACCGCCTATTTACTGAATACTGTTTTTGCAGACAGAACAAATGACTCTCGTTACAAAAAAACATTCAGAGATACCTGGTTGAGTAATAACCCCGGCACTAACCTGAATGCTTCTTTTGATAACTCAAAAACCAAAATTACTTTCGCAGCCGGAGATACCGCTATATTTATTCCAGGTTATGAAATGTCTCTTGAAGAGCGTGCCAAGAAAAAATATCAGGTATTAGTACCAAGCAGATATGATGAGGCATTGTTCCCGACTTTGACGAAGTTCTTTGATACAAAGCGCCCTGATTTAACGTATGAAGCTGGTAGCCGCGATTATTACGTATTCCGTCTGGCAGATATTTATCTTATGTTGGCTGAAGCACAGTTAAAAGCCGGAAACATTGCAGATGCAACAGCAGCATTGAATGCAGTACGCTACAGAGCTGGCTGGCCGGGTAAAAAAGATGCTATGTTAATTACTGAAGATCAGATGAATTTCGAGATAATTATCGAAGAAAGAGCAAGAGAGTTGGCCGGTGAACAAACCCGCTGGTTAGATTTGAAACGTTGGGGATTATTAGTAGAAAGGGTGAAAAAATATAACCCTCAGGCAGCCGTTAATATCACGGATAAACACTATGTGCGCCCGATTCCTCAGACACAGATTGACAGATCTGCGAAAGGGGCATTTGCACAGAATCCAGGATTTTAGTTAGTTTTGTTTCATCATAGTTCATAGGAGAGGCTCCTTCATTTCAAGGAGTCCTCTCTTTTTAGGTTTTAGTAAATTCAACATTCATACATAATAAACAAATTCAACCCCATGAACCGCAGAGACTTCCTCACTCAGGCGTCGCTACTGACCGCATCTTCACTGATTTCACTTGAAACTTTGGCTGCCGCTAAAGGCAAGCATAAAATGGCATACTCGGCTATTACCTGGAATGGCAACGACCTGGTAGCTATTAAAGATATTGCTGCTTTAGGTTTCAAAGGCATTCAGTTAAGAGCAAATACCTACGCACCTTTTAAAGACAAACCACAGGACCTAAAAGACTTATTAGACCAGAATGGTCTGACGTTAGCTATGTTTTCAAGCGGGAACGTAGGTATACAGGATGATATTTCGAAAGATTTAGAAACACACCTGAACCACGCGCGCTTTGTAAAAACCTTAGGAGGAAAATCACTACAGATTACAAACAATGCTCGTCCAAAAGACAGAAATCCGACAACAGAAGAGTTGAAAAAATATGCGAAGAACATGTCGGAAATCTCTAAACAGATATTAGGAGAAACGGGCGTTCAACCGGCATGGCATAACCACATGCACCAATTGGGCGAAACACCAGAGGAAGTAGAAATTGTGGCTACAAGCATGGATACCAAATATATTAAGCTGGAGTTGGATGTAGCCCATTACACACAAGGAGGTGGAAACGCGGCTGATGCAGTTATTAAGTATAAAAACATTCTGCATGCTACTCATATCAAAGATACCAAACCTGCTGATACTAAATCAGGATATCAGTTTGTGGAACTTGGACAAGGACGTGTAGATTTTCCGGCTATTTTTAAGGCATTAGAGAAAATTAAATTTGATGGCTGGAATGTGATAGAACTGGATGCTGTGCCTGTAAAAGGAAGAACTGCTTTAGAGTGTGGACAAACCAGTAAGAAATATTTAGACTCAATTAATATTAAATTTGCCTGATAAGCTTAGTAGTATATCAAATTTTAGGAATTTTTAGCCAAATAGGTATTAGACTGATAAATACATAAAGTGTAATTTTGGATAAAAATTATTCAATCCTATTCATACCTAAATGAAAAAAATACTAATAGTGTTTCTGGCTGTAAACTCATTTCTCTACACGGCTACAGCGCAGAAATGGACGAATCTTTTCAATGGAAAAGACCTGAAAGGTTGGAAACAACTGAACGGTAAGGCCAAGTACACCATTGAGAACGGAGAAATAGTAGGTACTACTGTTTCGGATACTCCTAACTCTTTCCTGGCAACTGAGCAGGATTATGGCGATTTCATCCTGGAATTAGAGCTGAAAGTCGATAATTCGATGAATTCAGGTATACAATTCCGTAGTTTGTCAAAAGCTGATTACAAAGATGGTCGTGTGCATGGCTATCAGATGGAAATCGACCCGTCAGACCGTGCGTGGTCGGGTGGTATTTATGATGAAGCCCGTCGCGACTGGCTGTATATTCCAAACTCAAATCCGGAAGGTAAAAAAGCTTTCAAAAAAGATGCCTGGAATAAATATCGCATTGAAGCAATTGGCAATATCATCCGTACATGGGTAAACGGGGTGCCTGTAGCATATCTGGTTGACGATGTAACGCCTAAAGGATTTATTGCCCTGCAGGTACATGCCATCGGCAAAAATGATGCACCCGGTAAACAGATTCGCTGGAGAAATATCAGAATCCAGACGGGTAATCTGACACCAAGCCCAACTGATAATACGCCCGTAGTAAACTTGTTGTTGAATAACCTGTCGCCTCAGGAAAAAGCGCAGGGTTTCAAAATGCTTTTCAACGGAAAGGACTTTGCAGGTTGGAGAGGAGTTCACCAAACTAAAATGCCTGAGAAACATTGGAGTGTGATAGATGGAACAATCAATGTGAGCCCGTCGGATGGTTCTGAGACAGGAAATGATATTGTAACAGACGAGCAATTCGGAGCTTTTGAATTGACTTTTGAATTTAAACTTACCGAAGGCGCTAATTCAGGTTTGAAATACTTCGTGAATGAAGCTTTTGATTCAGGTGGTAAATCGGGTATTGGCTGAGAGTTTCAGGTATTAGATGATGAACGTCACCCGGATGCCAAGCAGGGGGTAGTAGGTAACCGTACCTTAGCCAGTTTATATGACCTGATACCATCTTACAAACTAGATAAGCGCTTCCAACGCAAGATTGGCGACTGGAATCAAGCTCGTTTGGTGGTGTATCCGAACAATACAGTGCAACACTGGCTGAATGGCTTTAAAGTATTAGAATATGAAAGAAAAAGTAATATTTTTAATGCTCTAGTAGCCCGAAGTAAATATGCGAAGTATACTAACTTTGGAGCAGGTGATAAAGGCAATATATTATTGCAGGATCATGGCAATAATGTTTCGTTTAAGAACCTGAAAATCCGCGAATTAAAATAATTATTAACACTATCATCTGTTACTCATATTCAATCCAATAAAACTATGACAACCCGCAGAGATTTTATTATCAAATCAGTTCTGGCTACTGCAGCTACTGGTTTTTCGGCAAAAAGTTATGGCAAAATCATCGGTGCAAACGACCGTGTGCGTGTGGGCTGTGTTGGTTTCTCTGACCGCCACCGTTCTTCTCACGTAGGCCCGTTCAAGGCTTTGCAAAAAGAAATGAACTTTGAAATGGTTGCCCTTTCAGATTTATGGAATCGCCGCCGTGATGAAGGAAAAGCCTTTTTAGATAAACAATTAGGTAGTAATGTAAAAGTTTTCCGTAATAATGAAGAATTATATGCATCCAAAATGGTAGATGCGGTTTTTATTTCTACGGCCGATTTCCAACATGCGCTACATACCATTGAAGCAGTAAAAGCCGGGTGCGATACTTATACGGAGAAACCATTGGCTGAAACCATGGAAGATAACCGTGCGGTATTGAAAGCTGTGAAGGCATCAGGTAAAATTGTTCAGATTGGTTCACAACGCAGAAGTGGTGAAAACTATTTCGCAGCCGAAGATTTTATCAAATCAGGTAAATTCGGCCCGATTGTGATGGTTGAATTGATGTGGAATGTAAACCAACCTGGCCGTTGGAGAAGACCAGAATTAACAAAAGATCTGAAGGAATCGGATGTTGACTGGAAACGTTACTTGATGAACCGTCCGATGGTTCCGTTCGACCCACGTAAATATTTAGAATACCGTTTATTCTGGCCTTATTCGTCAGGTATTCCTGGCCAATGGATGAGCCACCAGATTGATACTGTACACTGGTTCTCTGGTTTACCTCACCCACGTTCAGTAGTTGCCAATGGTGGTATCTATCAGTGGAAAGATGGCAGAACTAATGCAGATACATTAACCGTAGTATTTGATTACGGTCCATTAAACGATAAGTCAACAGGCTTCCAGGTTCAATTTACTTCTCGTTTCTCAAACTCAGCAGGTGAAACTAAAGAGTTATACTATTCAAATGGTGGTATGATTAACCTTGACACTAACGAAATCTCTGCAACCGGTGGTCTTCGTGAGCGTGAAGCTTCTGCAATGGGCTTGAAAGCTAATTTGTTGCCAACAGTGAAACTGGAGGGTGCAAAAGTAGAATCAGGTGCTAATACAGGTGGTGACCCATTAACATTTGCGCACATCAAAAACTGGATGGAATGTGTACGTAGCCGTAAAACGCCTCATGCACCAATTGAAGCAGGTTATTCGCACTCAATTGCCACTATCATGTCGAATGCGGCTTACCGTACAGGTTTGAAAGTTACTTTCGATGAGAAAACACAAGAGGTATTGGCCGGTGGTAAGCCGTTTAAGTACTAATATCTTGTTTGAATATATTAAAAGGTCTGGGAGAGGTTTCTTTCAGACCTTTTTGTTTTACAGGGTTTTCGAAGAATGTAAAGTAAACGTTCTTGTAGAATTGATTATATTCAAGAATTAAGTACTCTCTAAATATTATATTTGGCTAAAGCCAATATGGATGATTGTTTTCCTGTTACCCCATTTAAAAATGGGGGCTATTGATTTTTTTTCAACTGCCTCCGCGCGGCGTCCGCCAGCTTTAGCTGGAGGAATATTAAATCGACATTATCCTATTGGATTTAGCCAAAATTTACTTTTGTTTGCTTAAAACTTGAAAAGAACTTTTACTTCTTGAATTTTAATCAATGATTTCAAAAAGGGGAATTATTTCACCCTCAACTCCCGCTTCAATATCTTGCCTGATGCACCCATTGGCAGGCTGCTCATAAATTCTATCACTCTCGGATATTTATAAGAAGCTATCTGGTCTTTTGTCCAGTTGATGAGTTCTTTGTCTGTAATAGTTACATTCGGTTTGAGAACTACGCAAGCCTTTATCTCTTCGCCATATTCCTGATGTGGAATACCAATCACCGCTACTATCGAAACAGCAGGATGTTGCATCATTAATTCCTCAATCTCACGTGGATAGACATTATAACCGCCACGGATAATCATATCTTTGGTGCGGTCTACAATGAAGTAGAAGCCATCGTCGTCTCTAATACCTATATCCCCTGAATGCATCCAGCCATTAATAATACTTTCTGCAGTGGCCTCGGGGCGTTTATAGTAGCCTTTCATGACATTGTGACCTCTGTAACAGATTTCTCCTTTTTCGTTATTGCCTAACTGATTGCCGTTTTCATCCATAATACATATTTCAACACCCCATACCGGAATGCCCACTGAACCAGGTTTGCGCAATTGACCTTTGTGATTAAATGATACTACCGGAGAACCTTCTGACATACCATAGCCTTCAAGGATTTCTACCTCAAATTTTTTCTCAAAATCGTGCAAAACCTGTACAGGCAAGGCTGCTCCACCGGACATGCAGAGTTTGAGGTTGTTTTTAATAGCTACCATATCAAATTTATGAGTATCCGGGTAATTTAATAAGCCCCAGTACATCGTAGGCACGCCCGCAAAATGGGTAATTTTTTCATTTTGCATCAGTGTAAGTACCATTTCCGCATCAAAACGGGGTACCAATACAGCCGTTGCGCCTTTATAAATACTGGCTAACATGCAAACTGTTTGCCCGAAAATATGGAATAGGGGAAGCACCAGCATTGATTTATCATCCGGCCCTAAATCCTGCAAATCTTTGCTCAGGCAGGCGTTCAGGAACAGGTTAGAATGAGTGAGTTCTGCGCCTTTTGGACGGCCTGTAGTGCCTGATGTATAGATTATAACTGCGGTATCATCAGGAGATGTAAAATGGCTCTGGAATACGGGTGATTGCCCCGCTATGAGCAAGCCAAGGGTTCGGGTATCTTCTATAGGAGAAGCGTCAGTAAATGCAGGTGTAATCATGAAGAAATCTTTGCAGGTATCGGTCATTTCAAAACCTGCGTGGCCTTCTTGTCCCATTGGCATTTCGGGCGTGCCTACAAAACAGAAATAGGCCTTGGCATCTGAATCTTGTAGGTGAAAAGCGATTTCCTGGCGTTTCAATAATACACTTAAAGGCACAACTGTAGCGCCTGTTTTCAGAATCCCGAAGTAAATCATCGGGAAATAAGGGAGATTAGGACAGGTGAGGGCGACTTTATCACCGTGACTAATACCTAAAGACTTCAAACCATTGGCAATCTGGTTGGCAACGGCATCTAATTGACCGAATGTAATTCTTTTATCAGCAAAAATAAGAGCTTCTTTGGCGGGTGAAATGCGAGCATGGTGCTCCAGAATAGTTGATAGGTTAAACATTTTTAACAGGCGTTTTTTGTTTGTGCAATTTAAAGATTATGTTGTACTATTAAAAGGCATTTTTTGAGTAAATCGGATAAATTGGACAGTACCTTTTTTTACCTGAAAATTGGATAGTTTACAGGCGTTTTCGATAGTAATACTAAAAAACTAGCCAAAAAGCACACGCCAACGGAAGATAAATCTTAACTTCGCACCCGAAACCTAATATCAGAGACAAAAAGCAATGAAACATTTAAACCTAAAGCTATTTATAGCTTGTTCCCTTATATCTATTTCAAGTTTTGCCCAAATCAATACACCTGCGGCAAGTCCATCGGCTACTGTTTCGCAAGGCATAGGTCTAACCAAAATTACGATTGATTATAGCCGTCCGTCAGTGAAAGGGCGTAAAATATTTGGTGATTTAGTGCCTTTCGGTAAAGTATGGAGAACAGGTGCAAACAAAATCACATCCATTAAGTTTGATGATGATGTAGTAGTAAACGGAACACCTGTAAAAGCAGGTAGCTATGGCTTATATACTATTCCAACAGCTACAGAGTGGACAGTTATTCTGAACACAGACGATAAGCAATGGGGGTCTTATGGTTATGACGATAAGAAAGACGTTTATCGTTTCAAAGTAAAGCCAGCAAAAAGCAAAACCTTTGTTGAACAAATGGCAATTGATATTGAGGGCATCAACCCGACTACAGCAGATATAGCTATTAATTGGGAAAATACAGAAGCGAAATTCAGAGTAGAGCAACCTGTTGATGCGAAAATCATGGCAGAGATTGAAGAGAAAACATCAAAAGCAGATGCTACGCTTGATACTTATTTCGCGGCCGCTGATTATTATTACCAAAAGGGTATTCACTTGGATAAAGCTTTGGTTTGGGCCAATAAAGTAATAGAACAAAACAAAGAATACTGGGCATATCAGTTGGTAGCCCGTGTGGCAGCAAAACAGGGAAATTGTGCCGTAGCCTTACCAAACGCTGAGAAGTCGATGGAATTGGCAAAGAAAGCAGGAGATGATGCTTATATCAAGCTGAATCAGAATGTTTTCGCGCAATGTAAGAAATAAACAAGCCTATCAGGCAATTCTCCCAAGTTATTTGCGTAATAAACTTGGGAGTTTTTACTTATTTAAAACGTATGTTAGAGCAGTTAGAAGCCATCAGAGAAAGATTTGAAGAGGTATCTCAACAGATTACGATGCCCGAAGTGGTATCAGACATGGCGAAATTTAAGCGATTAAGCAAAGAGTATAAAGACTTAGAGAAGATTGTCAATCAACTCAATGCCTATAAGAATATCCTTTCGAATCTGGAGGGAGCCAAGGATATTATTGCCAATGAGAAAGACGAGGAAATGCGTGAGATGGCAAAAGAAGAGTTGGATATTCTGACACCTCAGAAAGAAGAGGCCGAGGCTATTCTGAAAGAGATGTTAATACCAAAAGATCCGAACGATAGTAAAAACGTTATTCTGGAGATACGTGCAGGAACGGGTGGTGACGAAGCCTCTATCTTTGCCGGAGATTTATTCAGAATGTACCAACGCTATATTGAAAGACAAGAGGGCTGGACAATGACATTACTTGATCATAATGAGGGTACTTCAGGCGGTTATAAAGAGATTATCCTACAGGTTGAGGGTGAAGACGTGTATGGCAAACTAAAGTTTGAATCAGGTGTTCATCGCGTACAACGTGTACCTGCCACAGAATCACAAGGACGTGTGCATACCTCAGCAGCATCAGTCGCTGCTATGCCGGAGGCTGATGAGGTAGATATTCAGTTGAATATGAATGATATTCGTGTAGATACTTTCAACTCGTCAGGTGCTGGTGGACAGTCGGTAAATACCACGTATTCTGCCGTGCGTATGACGCACATTCCATCAGGCATTGTAGTTTCCTGCCAGGATGAGCGTTCACAGATTAAAAACCGTGAGAAAGCCCTTTCAGTACTCCGTTCAAGATTATATGAAATGGAATTGGCTAAACACAATGCTATGATTGCCGATGCTCGTAAAACATTGGTTGGTAGTGGTGACCGCTCAGATAAGATACGTACCTACAATTACCCACAAAGCCGTGTAACCGACCACCGTATTGGCCTGACAGTCTATAACCTCCCAAGCGTAATGGATGGCGCCATAGACGATTTCATCGAGCAACTCCGTATTGCTGATAATGCAGAGAAAATGAAAGAAGGGCTGGGCGCATAGGTTTGGCTTTATGTTGGAGAAAGGAGAATGGAACAAGGAAAACGGGAAAAGTATTTTTTCCGTTTTTCGGAAATATAAATCTATCAGGTAGTTTTCTTTGTTCTATTTTTTCCTTTCTCTGTTTTCCAAAAAATACTTGTTCCTTTCTCCTTGTTCCAAATATATATTTAGCATTAGCCATGATTTTATGCCTCGCCACCAATAATCAACACAAAGTAGAAGAATTGCAAGCCCTATTGGGCAGCCGGTATCAGCTGAAAACACTGGCAGATATTGGCTGCTATGATGAAATTCCTGAAACTGAGAATACGTTTCAGGGTAACTCTCGTCAGAAAGCGCTATTTGTTCGGGAAAGATTTGGTGTGAATTGTATTGCCGATGATTCTGGATTAGAAGTAGATGCACTTAATGGCGAACCTGGAGTTTTTTCTGCCCGCTATGCTGGTGAGCACGGGAACCATGCAAATAATATGGCTCTACTACTTAAAAACCTGGAAGGCATTGAGGACCGTGGGGCACAGTTCAGATGCGTGATAACTTTGATTCTTGGCGATGATATTCATCAGTTTGATGGTATTATCAGAGGGACTATTACGCAAGAAAAGCGAGGCACCCAGGGCTTTGGATACGACCCGCTTTTTGTTCCTGAGGGATATGACCGAACTTTCGCCGAAATGAGTATAGAAGAAAAGAATCCTATCAGTCATCGGGGTTTAGCCGTGGCACAACTAATTGATTTTCTGGATAGCCTACCCCGAAAATAATTATTGCTTTGTCAGCAAGTGCCCTGAAAAATACATATAGTTGCCACTACTTCCAAAAACGCCTGTATTGGTAAGTGCCTGCTCAGCACTACTGTTTTGAAATACTTTTAGCTTTACAACATCATTAGCAAACAATTTTATATCTAAAGATAAATGCTGGGAAAAGGCATTCTGCTGTCCGGCCTGATATTCTCCATATACAGCTTCATCATTTTTAAACAGGCTTAATCGTCCATAGCCATTGGTTGGTGAAAAACCTAGCCAGGTTACTGTAGCATTGAAATGATAGATACCACTCACCGGAGCAGTGAAAGTGGTATTAGAGAAATTACTATTCAAATCATAAGTTTCGTTGCTGAATGGAATAGTGATCTCAGAGCTTTGCCCTACAGTTAGGTTAGACTCACCTCCATAGGTAGCCGAGAAGGCAACAGCCCCTTGCCAGGTAGCATTTCCGCTTGCGTCAGAAGTCAATACTTTCCCCATTGCTTCGTTAATTCCGGTCATTTGTAGGCCACCATTCGTTTTTAAGGCTTTGCCAAGACCTGTATTATTGATGGAGAGCAAATAATTAACGTTCGAACCGGTAGCAGTATACGGTAAAGTAAGTTCTAATCCTGACAAATCTATCCAACTGCTACCATTACAATAAAACATCTTATTGCTGGTAGTATTAAAAACCTGTTTTCCCTTCGCTTCAACATTGCAGGTTGGATTAGCCGCAACTTTTGGAATGCTAATGGCATTAGGCTCTAACAAGCTGGCCTGAGAGAACGCAACTGTAGAAACAAATGGTAAAAGGATTAATAGCTTTTTCATGGCTCATATCTGATATTTGAAATGTTATTAATATTTATTTTTTACTCTCAATCTCATCTATATTCTGTGAAATCAATTCTTTAGCCGCTTTTAGTTTTTCGATTCTTTCTCTAAGGGTATTGTTATACTTTTCTAATACTGAGATTTTCTCGTGTAAGGCTTTAATGGCTTCTATCTCAATAGCGGTATAAGACCCATAATCTGCCGAAAGATAGCCGTCTGCATTTTCTTTAATCTTAGCCGGAAAAACTTCACGTAGTTCTTGCGCTGTAAAGCCATACTGAACTCCTTTTTGGGTATTATCTTTCATTTCGTAGGTGACGCCTTTCATTTGTAATACTTTTGCTAATATTTCTTCACTATTTAATGGAGTAATATTCTTTTTTAAACGACGGTCTGACGGAAGAACCCAATTTCCGCCGGGTGCTGTTTTAAATGCTTCTCCTTCTACCTGAAAAACTTCTGTACGTGTTAAAAAGGTATTTACGCCACTAAGATTTAAATTACGATTAATACCGACTTTCTTCATATCGGAGATTCCTCCTAATAATGGAGCAGCCGTATTATCATTAGCAATATAAATCATGCTATTATTTGAAGAATACGCACCTGCATCGTAACCGATACCTATGTTATGGTTTTGCGAAGCAACATCGGCCAATGCTTTACTTCCAATAGCTACATTGTCAGAGCCGGCTGCTGCTGTTGTAGAGGCATAATTCCCAACTACTACATTATTATTTCCAGATTCGCTATACGAAGCTGCCAGTACGCCTATGGCCAGGTTTTTCTCGCCAGATACATTATTCTGTAAGGCATAAGCGCCTATACCTGTATTATACTTTCCTGTACCATCATTTTCATATAGTGCATAATACCCAACAGCAGTATTATTAACGTTTAAATTATTATTTAAGCCTTGTTTATAAAGTGACATAACACCAATTGCTACATTGTTACCTAAGACTAAATTGTTATAAAGAGCATTATTCCCAAAGGCTGTATTTAAATCTCCGGATGTATTGAATAGTAAAGAATTATTTCCGAAGGCAGTATTCCCTTCGCCGGTATTATTAGTATAGAGAGCAAAGTTCCCAAAGGCAGTATTTCGTGATTTAGTAGTGTTACCCAGAGCCAGATTCCCTATAGCAGTATTTTCAACTTCCGTATCAGTTATATTATTTAATGCTCCTCTTCCTAAAGCGACATTATTACTGCTTCTGGTATCGGGTATTTTACCTGTAATACCTATTGGTAGAATAGTAATGCTTACATCGCTACCAGTATTAGTATAAATCTGCCCAAACGATAATGAGTATATGAAACAAAGTACCAGGATGAATATAAGCTTTTTCATGATTGCTGTATGAATACTTAAGTTTTTAGATTTATTTTTCAGTAATAGTATTGGCTTTGATAAACGGCGTTCTTGTGGCTTCCAATTGCTCTGTTTTTGTCAAAAGTGTATCGAAATCTGTTAATAAGTTTGTCAATGTTGTCTCTAAAGCAATTTTATCCTTTTTTAAATCATTAATTTTTTGATTTAAACCTTTGATAGATTCTACAATCATCGGGTCGTAAGAGCCATAGTCGGCAGATAAATAGCCTGCTTTATTTTCTTTTACTTTAGATGGGAAAATTTCACGTAATTCCTGTGCTATAAATCCATATCTTAAACCCTGCTGAGTAGTGTCTGCCATTTCGTAGGTTACTCCCTGCATTTGTAATACTTTTTGTAACATTTCCTGGCTACCTAATGCTGAGATATTCTTTTTTAAGCGAAGGTCAGATGGAAAAACCCAGTTTCCATTACCGGCAGTCTTAAAAGCCTCTCCCCCTACCTGTAGTGTTTCAGTACGATTGTTAAAATCATTAGGATTGGTAGTATATAAATTCCGATTAATTGCTACTTTTTTAGCAGCAAAGTCGCCTCCTATCAACGGTGTATTAAAGTCTCCTGTTTTAGCAATATATAATTTATTGTCTCCTTCTTCATTAGATCCTGCTGTTGATCCAATAGCTACATTTCCGGAACCAAGGGTCTCGTATAGAGCCTCCTGGCCAATAGCGGTATTTTTTGATCCAATGATATTATTATATAATGCTTTTGGCCCTACACTTACATTATCATTGCCCGTTGTTAGAGCGGTAGAACTTTTATCGCCTAAGGCAATATTTCTTGCCCCCGTCTTATTCTCTGTGAGAGCCAGGTTTCCTACAGCAACATTCTGGCGACCATTTGAAGCATCGGTCGGATTATTATTCAACAATGCACCATAACCAACAGCTACATTATCACTATTATTGTTGCCATTATAATTTTGTTCACGAAGGGCATTTGCACCAACAGCAACGTTTCTCGACAGTGAAGTATTGCCAGAAAGAGTACCGGCACCTACCCCTGTATTTTCATTGCCGGTTTTATTTGCAACTAAGCTATACCTTCCTAAAGCAGAATTTAATGTGCCGGTTGTATTTTTTGAAAGGGCTAAATTGCCAACAGCTGTTAGTTGTGACCCGGAAGTTGTGAGGCCAAGTGCAAAGGTACCAATAGCTACATTCTTAGTGCCTGTTGTTATTGCTTCTAAATTACCTGGCCCTAAGCCTATATTTGTAACTTCTGAAGAACTGTGATCGGTATTTTTTATGCCTTCTGGCAAAATAGTAATACCTGTTGGATTACTTTTTGTAGAGAAAATCTGACCAAACGAAACAGAAGTGTTTACGAGAATTATAAGTAATAGTTTATATGCTTTCATTGTGATAGATTGCTTAAGTAATGCTATTATAAAAAGTAAGCTATTTCAGTTTTTGAATTCGTTTTTCCAGATTTTCAACTACAAGCAAAGTCTGTTCATAAAGTGCTTCTCTGGCAGGTATATTTACCTCCAAATCTTCCACATTTTTGTTAAGTGCTTTGATAGATTCTACCAGAATGGCATCATAAGAGCCATAATCGGCTGATAAATATCCTGCGGCGTTTTCCTTAATTTTACCCGGAAAAATTTTACGTAAATCCTGAGCAATAAATCCATAGTGTATTTCTTTATCACTTTCATCTTTAGTCTGATATGTGACTCCTTGCATTTGAAGCAACTTCGTTAGCATGTCCTGACTATTCAGATAAGTGATGTTTTTCTTTAAGCGCGCATCAGAAAAAAATTGCCAGTTACCCGTACCCAAAGTTTTAAAAGCTTCTCCCCCTACCTGAAGTGCTTCTGATCTTGTATTAAAATCATTTGGCCCGGTAAGTGTCATATCTCTATTAATAGCTAATTTTTTAGCACTAAAATCTCCTCCTATCAGAGGTGTATTTGTTTCGCTGTTAGAAATGTATAATTTGTTATCTCCGGTTTCATTATAACCAGCCCTGTAACCAATGGCTACATTGCCAGAGCCCAGACTCTTGAATAGCGCTTCATTTCCAACCGCTACATTTTTAGAACCTGAAATATTACTAAATAGCGCTTTAGTGCCTATAGCCACATTATCATTATTTTCTGTGCCATTATAAGAAGACTGAAAACCGATTGATATATTATTAATGCCTGTGCTGTTATTAAAAAGGGCACTATTGCCAATAGCGGTATTTTGTGTGCCGTTAGAAGGGCTATCAGGGTTATTGGTGTACAAGGCCGAATGTCCAATGGCTGTGTTTTCTCCACCACTACCATTATACGACTGCGAGAATAAAGCATTATTACCTATAGCTACATTTTTTGAAAGAGTGGTATTATTGAAAAGCGCATAAGCACCCATAGCCACATTTTCATCCCCGGTTATGTTTTTCTGCAAAGCACTTGCGCCAAAAGCCGAATTTAATGTACCAATTGTATTAGCAAATAGTGCCAGATTGCCACAGGCGGTGTTATCTGACGCAGTATTATCAAATAAAGCCCTGTTTCCGGCAGCGGTATTATTTTTACCAGATGTAACAGATTTAAGCGCGCCTCTTCCTAAAGAAGTATTTGAGGGCTCACTGGAGTTGGGGTACTTACCCTGAATTCCCATAGGAGTAATAGTAATCCCTTGATCTTCTCCGGTTAAAGTATAAATCTGCGCGAATGATAGTGTATTTAAAGTGTTAAAAAACAGGATAGCAAAAACAATAGACCTATATAGCTTTTTCATGATATTTTGTAAAATCTATGGATGTGTGGATTTATGCTCTCATCAATTCATTATTACGCTCAATAACCATGCGTATTTTACGGCGTGAAACCTGTATCTGTCTGCCTGTATTCATTTTAATCATGCCCCTTCTGTCGTTGTGTAATTCTACTGTTTCGGCATGATTCATATTTACCAAAGTGTCACGGTGGGTACGCACAAATTCGGCTTTAGAAGTGAGTAAGGTTTCATAAATGCCTAGTGTATAAGCAGATAAATATTTTTTACCATCGGTAGTGTATATAATCGTATAATTGATTTCGCTTTCTAAAAAAAGGATGTTTTTGATAGGTAATTTGATTTTACCTCTGTCTCCACTAAGTTGAATTCTGCCTGATTCAATCATTGGAAAGTGTACATTTGGAATGGGAGTTTTCATTGCTTTTTCTTATTTTGTGTTTGATGGTTCAAATTTATATGGCTTAATCGGATGTATTGAAATTGGTTTTGTAAACGGCAATACTGATTTTATTTTCGGTTAATAGGGCTTTTCTACTTATTTAAAATCAGGGTTTATGATAACAAGTAGTATAAATACAACGCCCATAAGGGCCACGGGTGCTGCCGGTATCCAGATAGCGATAAGGGCTGCTTTCAGATGATTATGTATTTTGAGAAAGAAACCCAGGGTTGATAAAGCGATATAAGCTAATATAATTAGGGTAATCACCATATTATCAGTGGTTGATTGTTCGATAGCATCAACGATAAGATGGGCTAAAGCAATCAGGATGGCAATACCGTTTATGATTGCTCCGATTTTGAAAAATGTTAGCATGGTACTCGTGTCATGGTTCATAAAATTTCGATTTCATCTTTTTTTGCAGTATTATACTTAACCAGCCATTTATCTCCCATTTTAGGAATGGAAACTCTGGGTACAGTCAGTTCAACAGAAGTTTTAAATGCGCTGGTATCTTCTGCATATACCAATAATTCTACAATAAGAACGGGATTATAATTAAGGTGTCGGCCTGTTTCCTTTACCCCTAATACAATTGCTTTTGCTACGTTATCCATACAGTTTTTGTGAGCCTCGAAGCAAAGTAAAGCCAACAAAACGCAGAAGAGAAATGCGTTTTGCAAACGGTACACAGGAGTTTGTTTTCGGTAAGATTAAAGAGAATTCGATAAAATAATCCCTAAAGGGACTTGTAAGGGAGTTGTAGTAAGTATTTTACTCATCTAGCTATTACAGCCCTAAAACTGAGAGAATCTCTTCTTTTTTGCGACGAGAGATTTCTACCTGGGAGCTGTCTTGTAAAACCAGAAAATCTTTGTCGGCCGAAAGGCCTGTAATATGTTTCAGGTTTACGAGATGAGATTTGTGCGGACGGATAAACGATTGGCTATCTAAGGTCTCTTCAAAGTACTTAAGATTCTTGGACGCCAGAAAGGGTTTACGGGTAGAGGAATGAATAAGGGTATAACTGCCATTGGCTTCTAAACGAATGAGGTTCTCGAGCCTGAAAAAGAAAACACCTTCGGTAGTAGGCACAGCTAGTTGAAACTCTTTTTCTTCTTTGTTTTTAAGGTTTTGTTTCAGGTTATCGTAGAGTGCCTGCTGGTTGGTGCCTCGTTTTTCCAGGTGTCGGGCAATAGCCGCTTTCAATTCATCGGTATCAACGGGTTTTAATAAATAATCCAGGGCACTAAAACGAATGGCTTTGATAGCATATTGATTATAGGCTGTCACAAATATGACATCAAAATTGAGTTGTTCGCAGGCAACCAGAAAATCAAAGCCGTTGCGTTCGGGCATTTCAATATCCAGAAATACAATATCAGGTTGATAAGATTTAAGAGTATCCAACGCATGATCAACCGAATCAGCTACTCTGATTTCGCTGACTTCGGATATTTCTGTTTTCAGGTAATGACTTAATAGATTCCGGGCAGATGCCTCATCATCTACTAATAGTGCTTTTATCATAGCAAAATGTTTTTAATAATTACTAACCTACGGCAAGTTCAATTACTACTTTGGTGCCTGTCGGATTCCCCTCAGCATCTTCTTTATCAATAATCTCAATACGTGCGTGCTGGTTATATTGTAAACTTATCAGGTTCAATCGGTCTTGCGTGATTCTTATGCCTTTCGATACATGCTTTTTTGTACTGGTCTGGTTCTTTTTCAATAGGTAAGATTTTTGTCTGCCTATACCATTATCTTCAATACTGCAAACCAGTATATCATCATTTAATAAATCAAAACTAAGCGTCAGTACCCGATTATCTTTTTTAGGGAGTAATCCATGCCACAAGGCATTTTCAACAAATGGCTGTAAGAGCATCGGAGGGATTTCAATAGTCTCTGTATCAATTTCCTCTTCATCATAAATGATTTCATAGCTGAATTTTTCAGTGAATCGAAGCTTTTCTAATTCCAGGTACAAATTGAGCATTTCTATTTCCTGGCTAAGCGGCACCATGTTTTTGTCGGAATTTTGTAGTACCAGACGCATTAGCCTTGAAAACTTCTGCAGGTAGTTCTGAGCCTCTTTATATTTCTCAAACACGATACATTCCTGAATACTATTCAGACAATTGAATACAAAGTGAGGGTTCATCTGCGTACGCAAAGCCGTTAACTTCGATTCTGCCAGTACTTTGTTAAACTCTAATAGTTTACGTTCTTTTTCTTCTATGAGTTTACGCTCTTCTTGTCGTTTTCTGAACATTTGCCAGAACCAATAAGCAATGGCAAGGAATACTGCAAACATTAATAATCTGAACCACCATGTTTCCCAGAAAGGAGGTTTTACGTAGATATTAAATACGGTAGTTTTTTCCTGCCTTTTACCCTGGTTATCAATCACCTTTACTAAAAACTTGTAGCTTCCGCCTGGTACGTTGGTATAA
>CBIHRH010000019.1:0-19601 GCA_966212365.1 uncultured Emticicia sp.
CAGGTTCATATTGGGCTATGACATAGCCATCGTTAAATCCCTTTAAATAGTCAGGGTCTATTTGAGTAGTTTCTTCCATCGTTAAAAAGTTTCACGTGCATTTCTTTCCAGATATTGATTGATAGAATCTGTATCGTAAACAATAACCTTTTTCTGTGGTTGAGAAAAACGGATTTTCCCTTCATCACGCAGTTTTTGTAAAGTTGTTTTTGATTTAATATTTAGAAGTTGCATAGCTGTTTCATCAGAGACCCATTTGGCCTTCTCCTTACCATGATCTTTTTTTAGTCTTGCAACAACTTGTTCGACTAATGTATAGAAGGCATCTTCTTCAAGGCAAATAACCTGCATAGGAGCTTATATTTATAAATTCAGTATATAACTAATCATTTACACAGCCTGAAATAGTTACTTTAAATACCACATTACTCTTAGTCTCAAAACCAGGGCTTAATAGGACCGAATTACCAGCCTGATAGGTAGATTTATTATTGGATTCTATTTTGCTTGTAGAAAATATCCTCTCCATCGCTTGGGTCAATCCGCTTGGTGAGGGAAGAAAAAGACTCTCGACAGGAGGACAAGGTGTCGATTCTACTTCAAATAATTTTGAGGCAATCACCGACCATACATTGTTAGAGTCTTTTACCCGAACATAAATCGTATGCTCTCCTTTAATCAAAGAATTGGCATTAATGTTAATATTAGCTATCATTTCTTGTGCCGGATTAGGGCTATAAATGATAGCCGTGGCATTACCTTGTCCAGGGTCGGTATCTATAAAATATTCTGCTCTGGTAATTTGTCTTGTCAGTGTATTAGGAATCTTCACAAAAACCTGAGACTGATGTGTAGACCAGCGATTGAGATTATCTTTTACCCTGACATATACCACATGCACGCCTTGACTCACATTGCTTAAATTCACATTGAAAGAAAACGTTGCGTCAGTTTGAGAAGGAATGGAAACACTTGTTGCATTTCCTACGCCGGGATCTGTATCTATAAAATATTCTGCTGATGATAACAATCCTATGGTAGAACCTGTGCCTATCACTAATACTGGTGTTTGCTCTGTTGTCGACCACCGATTGTAACCATCTTTGGCCCGAACAAAGAGTCTGTGCAAGCCTTGAGATAAATTATTGGTTCTGAATTCTCCTTCCAGATAAACCAATGAATCAGGCGACACCGTTACCGCTGTTCCATTGTCGAAGCCCGGGTCTGTATCATAGAAATATTCGAATTTAACAATACGGTTATTGTTGCCTGTCCCATAAACCAACACGGTTTGAGTATGCGTAGTTGACCATTGGTTACTGGCCGTCTTTACCCGCACATGAAGCGTATGCAAACCTTGAGAAAGCCCTGTCGTGTTTACCGGAATAGTAGTTTCAAGCAAACGCCCTGGCGTTATGTTTACCGCAACACCATTGCCAAATCCGGGGTCATTATCAAAGAAGTACTCCATATAATTGATATTGCTGATACCTGCAGTATTGTTTACTGTAACTGAGATAGTGCCTTCATCACTTTTACAGTTAGTTTTACAATAGGCAGTATACGTAGTATTTTCAGTAGGTTTAACTAACTGTGAAGACCCCGTTTTATTAAATGACCAATAGATAGTACCTGTACATCCGGTTGCTTTCAAGATAGAAGCACTCCCATAAGACACATTAGCCGGAGTAGCTGTTATAACCGGAGGCGTAACTGCCGGATAGATATTATAAGTATCAACTGATGCCAGACTGGTAGTAACCGGATTAGTAGATACAATCCGCAATTTATAATTACCATTCGGGAACGACTGATTCGGAATGACTACATTGATAGGTGAACTTGTACCTATGCCAATGACCAACGGATTGGCCCCAAAATTACCATTCTGGTCTGACAACTGAATTTTGAATTGGTTATTTACTGCAAAAGCCCCTTCAGTATAATATTCTATTGGGAATGAGGTGTTTTTGCAGATGTTGATGATTGATGAGATATTTTTTGGAGAAATTGTCTGATTCAGTGAATTATTAGCGAAATCTGGGATACCAAATAATACATTAGAGGCTATATTTAATGCCATTTCTGTACTATACGCACTAGTGCCTTTCGCATTAGAAGGAATAACTCGATACTTTATTGTACTTACATTTGCTGGCAATGGAACATTATCATGATAAATACTTACATTTGGCCCGACCCCTCCTACACAAATAAAGTTTTGCGGATCCAGATTTGTCGCACGTTCAATAAAATAACCAGTCTCCATTGAAGAATTATCAGTCCACCTTATTTCTCTTGTACTTCCTGTGTTTATTGAGGTAATTATAGGCCTAGGCTGAGACATCTGAATAGTGTTAAAATTTGCATTAACCCATGCTTGTCTGTAAAGAGCATAAGCTCTAATCCTTTTTATTTGTTCATTAGAAAATTCAAAATCTTCGTATATTCTAGTATGAAAATTAGAAATTGTATAATAATAAGCCATTATGTTATATAGGGGCGGTGTAAATCCTTCAAATTTACTACCTCTTTTTAAACCAGTTACAGTTCCTATTTTTTCTAGCGAACTTTTAGGATAAGGGTCTGCATTTGTATCACAAATTTGATCACCAGCTTTTTGGCAATTTGCCTCAACTCCATTTCGAACAATATTTTCTCTTCCAAAATAATAGGCAAATGTATGATGTAAACCAAAAATATGTCCAAATTCGTGCACAAGCGTATAGGAGAAAAAAGGTATGTAAGAATATGATTTCGGAACACTAAAGTTACTTTGAATAAAGAGATGTGAATTATAAAGCTTATCTCTAACTGGAAATCTTGCAGAAGCAGGGTGGTTACCTTTATGATCAGGAATAATATATAGATTTATTGCACGAGGAGAGTCATGGGTTTGGGTTAATTCCATTTCATATTTAGTGGTGTCTGAGGTTATTCTGTCATTTTCTATGTTAGTAACAAGCGCATATTCTCTTCTATATAGTTTATTATCTTTTAAAGTATTATCATCAATCTCTGAAATAAAAAACTGTAAATTTGCTTTTCTAAATTTCCTGTTAAGATAGGCTATACCCATGTGCAAGGTATCTATACCCATCTTCTTATTTTTATCATAGCTTCCGTCTGTTTTCCTAAGTATATGTACTTTAATCGGCACCCAAATAATATCATTCTGCCCAAATACAGGAAATTCAAATGCCAGTATAAGACCTAAAAGTAATAATCCTATAAATGATTTTTTCATAGTCTCAGTCTTTTAGTTTGAAACTTTAGCTTTAACAGTCACATTCAATGTTTGCCCACTAGATACACTCGAAGGTGCGGAGAGTTCATAGATTTGAGGGCCAATAGAACTTGATGGTGGAAAGGGGTCTGAACCTCCAAAAATCCCACAATCTGTACCATTTTCACCTACACCCCGCGCTGGAGAACTGAGAGTAAGCTGAAATTGATATGGAAGAGATTCATTTGATACGGGTGTCGGAATACCCATAAAAACAGTATTTATATCTACATCTATTGTATTAGTCGCATCTAATGCTGTTCCAAGAGTATTTGAAATAGTATTATACGCTACAGCGAAAAGGCTACTGGGACTACATAAATAGTTACAGTTACTGCAAGGCCCTAGAAAAATATTATTCTTAAATTGGATATAACTATTTGAATTATAAGAGCAATCAACTTGAGATGAACCTATAGAAGATAATTGACCTAAGGAAATATCGACAAAATTATTATTTAAAATATTTCCTTTAATCATACTAGAACCAGACATAATTAAAGCTCTAAGTATATTATTCTTTAAATTAAAGTTTGTTATAGTGGATTGAATTCCAAATGTCACATATTCATCAATTATATTATGTATAATTGTTAGATTATTTATATTTCCACAATTAGAAGTGCAAGTTTCCGAAGCAGTTGAAATAGAAAAGCATAAATTTCTATTAATTAGAATGTTACTTACATTATGATCAATAAAAATACAATTTTGATAACTACTATTAGTTACTCGAAAACCTGTGATTGAAGAGTTGTCTGCACCATAAATGAATGAAATACTTACAATGATAGACGGATTTGGAACAAATGCACCTGCTCCAATTAAATTAATCCTCTTATTAAGAGTAATAGAACCATAATTTCCTCCATCCACCAAAATAGTAGCTCCATTAGGAGCATTATCAATTACAGTCTGTAAATTTTGTCCATCTTGCACTCGTACAAGTGTTTGAGAAAAAACAATAAATGGAATAAATAAAAAATAGAATATAAATACTTTTCTCATAAATCAAGGTTTTTAAGGTTAGTTTCTAATCTATTGAGTTTATATAAAAGGTGCATTTAGTTTGAAACTTTGGCTTTTACAGTCACATTCAAAGTTTGTCCACTTGATACGCTAGATGGTGCGGAGAGTTCATAGATTTGAGGCCCTGTAGTACCTGATAATGGAAAAGGGTCGGTCCCACCAAATGCTCCGCAATCTATACCATTTTCCCCTGCGCCACGTGCAGGTGAGTTAGGAGCAAGCTGAAATTGAAATGGCAAAGATTCACCAGAAATATTAATTGGAAAACCTACAAAAAGAGAATTAACATCCACATTTAAAGTATTTGTAGAATTATATGGATATCCTCCATTATCTGCAGTAATAGCATTATAATTAGTTGAATAAAACGGACATATCCCATAATTTCCATCATTATAAAAAATATTGTTTTTAAAAATAATTGATGAAGATTGATTTAGATAACAATCGTTTATATACGCTGGACTAATTGTATAAAGAGGATAATTCTGAATTGGATTAGCAAAAGTATTGTTAACGATAACGCCAGTGATTATACTATTACCGAACCTAGAACCATAACAACAAGAATGTACTGGCATAAAACCTCCTAAAATATTATTTTTAACGGTGAAATTATTTATAGTTGGCATTGCACCAAGTACCACACCTCCTGTTAAATTATGAATAATTGAAAGATTATTTATTGAACCACAAGGATTACAATCTGATACAGTTTCTATTGTATTTGGAATATAATTCCTCATTATTAGAATGTTATCTAAGTTATCCCAGATTTTTATAGAAATAAATTTATTATCGACTAGCCCTCCATTAACTTTAAAACCTAATATCGATGAATTGCTTGAGCCTAATTGAAAAAGAATACTTGTGATTATAGTTGGATTCTCAACAAATCCACCCGCACCAATTAAAGTAATTTTTTTACCAAGCGTTACTGCGCCGTAACTACCTCCGTCAACTAAAATAGTAGAACCTGCCGGAGCGTTATCGATAGCAGTTTGCAAACTTTGCCCATTCTGTACACGAATTGGTGTTTGTGCTAGGGAATAGCCACTAACTAATAAAATGAATATTACAAATAATGATCTCATAAGTCTATAAATTTAATCTCTATAGGTGAAGATTTAAAAAATAATAGTGATTATATAATTAGTGTGAGATTTTATAAAGTTAAATAAATTTTACTTAAACAAACAAAGTTTTTTATTTTTTGGTATATTTTTATTCTTAAAGTTCTTTTTTGTTTGGGCAATTATCCAATAAGCCGCTCATTGTAATCATCCAAAATATTCACTGGAAGTCCCTTAAGATAAATTTCAGTAGTCTTTATACTAGAATGTCCAAGCATTGAACTAATAGCCGTAAGAGGAATATCAAGAAGCATTGCCTGTGTTGCAAATGAGTGACGGCTTACATAGCTTGTTAGATTTGAGTCAATTCCGCACAAATTTGCTAGTGTCTTTAGCTTTTTATTGTATCTTTTTCTTGCCCATTGAATTTCTCTGTCACGAAGAGCAGCTTCTTCTCTTTTCAAAATTGGAAATATAAATTTAGAATCTACATTTTGTTGAATATAATGACTTAGAATTTTTTCAAGCGAAGGAGTAATCTTAATATCATATAGCTTTGCTGTCTTCCGGCGACGATATCTGATACGGCCATTCTCGATACTGCTTTTTTCTAAAAAAGCCATATCTGCGAAATTCATTCCATACATCATATAGCTTGCAAGAAAGTAATTTCGCGTATTAAAGCAAATATGACTTGATGGAATATCAAGTTCTATAATCTTTTTAATAAACTCTTTGTCTAAAGCTCTTTTTTCAGTTGGAGCAGTTTTGACCTTATAGTCATCAAAAGGATAGAGTTCTTTCTCTGCCAAACCGGATTTGATTGCTTTATTATAAATGGCTCTGATCGCTCGCATATAAACAGATAAACCATTTAATCCATTACCTTTGCTTAGATGGGTTATCTCAAATCTTTTAAGAAAGTCGTATGTTATCTCTTTAAATAATAAGTCTTTCCCTTTTCTGAATTCCTTTAATACGCTTACCAACCCTTTATAAGACCTGGCAGTACCAAATTTATTTGCCATTTTAAGATCGGCAATACATTGGTTAGCAAATTCAAAGAATGAATCTCTGACATCCTTTTGAACAATTCTATCCTTTAGTGCGGTAATCGATAAAGTTTGAAGAACGTCCGTTTCATGGAGCTTAAGTATGATATCCATTGCATCGGCTTTATCTTTCTGAATCTTGTTATTAAGCCGAACAACAGAATTAACTCCTGTATAGCTTTTTTTAATGAGGCTTTTTCTTTCATCCCAATCTTTTTCATCAACGCTAATACCAATGGAGATAGACGTTGTTTGTTTATTATGACCCAATCTTAGAATGACTGGATAAGTACCATCTTTTTTCTTACGGCGTGTATCTAATGAAACTACAATATTCGTATTCATATCTTGATTGAATTAGTAAATCAAAGATATGAAAAAATTTGCACAAGATTTGCACAAGAATTCTATATTTTATTGTTTTTCTTTGAATTTGAAAAAATTATAAATTACTTATAATCAGTGTTTTATGAATACATATAACTACATATGAATACAATAATCCGCTGCCTTACAAGCAGAGGGCCGGGGGTTCGAATCCCTCAACTCCCACACTGATAATCAAGCACTTACGAGGTTTTTCTTGTAAGTGCTTTTTTGTTTGCACCTGGATTTCAGCACTTGGTTTACGAATAAATTATAATTTTTAATTAAAAAAATAATTCTATACCTAATCTGCCTATATAACAAGGATAGCCGCAAATAAACAACCAGAATATCATTGAATGAAATGATAAGAGGTGATCAGGAAGATGGGATTTATGAGAAAAACTATTTAGTTATTGCGGTTATATTTAGTAGATTTCCCTCTATTATCAGAAGTAGATAAATGGAAATAACTAACTTATCTAATTTCTATACAAACCTATTAAGCTGAATCCTGTATGGCTACATATTCATTTTTACTAAAGAAGGATATACTCTTAGAAAGAGTTGTCCTGAGATTGGTGTATTACCGTATAAAGGGCTTAATCGATTATCGGCATGATAAATAGTGAATTGTCCTCCCCCGGCAAAACGAATTTTATCAATTGAGAATAAATCATAATTAATACCAAGGCTAAATGCATTGATTGAGAATGCTTCATGCGAATTAAAATCTATTTGCTCCAGATCTAGTTCTTCTGCCGATTTCTGAGTCCATTCATAACGCGTATAAAGCACTAATTTCTGCTGACGCAAGCTTGCCTCCAATAATACAGCATTTTGACCTTTGCGGTCTGAATGTTTGTTTACACCCCACAATGCAGTTGCATTTAAAAACTTTTCATCCCCAAATTTCTTAGTATAAATAGCAGAGGCAGTAGTGCGCGTTATGTCTTCTTCAGGATGCAAAAATTCGGGACTTTTCACCCAGCCTTGAGATACTTGAAAAGCCCAGTTAATTGTGGGATTGTACGATAAACGCCCGCTATAGGAATCAAATCCTGGTTTATCAAAACTGTATCGATTTTCATCAGGTTCACGACCAGTAAAAGAAGAGGCTTCAAGTTTTATTTTATCAAACCGATAACCAATGGTTGCCACCCCAAAAGTAATATGTGTTCCATCATTCCAATGATGGCTAATAGGTGCATCAGGATTAGCTAAAGCAGACGGACGATGCATAAATGCCACAGAACCCAAAGCCGGCTCGCCAGGATAAGCTAAATAAAAAGATAAATCAGATTTCTTTGAGAAAGCATATGTATAACCAACAGAAAGTTCTGAGAAAAGGTCATGAGGATGTTGTCTGTCTATCAAAGGTTTTCCTTGCCAACTCTCACCCGTTTGAAACAAGAGAGGATAACCTGCTCCTCCCTCGGTCAGGCGGTCGGCTGAAAGCATAGTATTAAACCGGAATAAACCATTATCACCAACCTTTCTCTGCCCCATAAACATCAGCCAATTGGGCGCATCAAAAATTTCTCCTCCTCGTAAGTCTTTATTATTCAGATTTTGCACAGTATATCTGAGGGCAATATTCCCATGCAACATATACATCCATTTTTTACTATGAATCATAATTCCATACATGGGGGAGGCATCAGGAAGCCATGCCGTTCCTGAACCATTTCGACTCATTGGAAGATTTAAAGAAAATGCATGACTCATAGGTGGCATTTTTTCCATAGATGAATCATGATTCATCATATGATGATGCTCAATTTTATTAGTATCTAACCCTTTCTGTTGCTGTGCTAAAGATGTCAATACATTAATTAAAAGTAATGATGTGACGCAAATAGATTGTATTTTCATGGCAATATCTTTTTTGTGGAATAGCGAAAAAAGTGTTCCAGAGTATTGCCTTATTGATTTACACTATCTATATGGATATTATCAGCACTTATTCATCATGTGGATATTTTCTCAACTCGGCTAAGTATCAATAGTAATTTTGAAGATTGTTCCTTTATTCAGCTGAGATTTCACTTCAATTTTGCCTTTGTGTATTTTGACAATTCTATCTACCAGTGAAAGTCCTATCCCATATCCTTTCACATCAGTAGTTTTTTCAGCTCTGTAAAAAGGTTGAAATATTTTTTCTATTTCCTCTTTGCTTAAACCTATTCCATTATCCTTGATATAGATTTTTTTCTGTCTTGCACTGGCTGAAAGGCTAATAAACGCCTGATTATCAGAAGAAAACTTACAGGCATTTTCGACAAGATTAAATAAAGCAATTTTTAAAAGCGAATAACTGCCCACAACGCAAAGGTGCTCCGGATCTTCGGGCAATGCAATAAAATGGATATGTACTTTATAATGTGAGTTATGGCTGGCTACCATATCATGCACTTCCCAGATAATATCATCTATCCTCACTTTTTCGACCAGCAAATGGGTAATGTCACTATCTGAACGGGAAAGGTTGAGCAGATTCTGTACTAATTCGATTAAATCGGTAGTATCTTCCAACACAGATTGAATGGTATGTTTGTAATTAGTAGTCGTGCGTTCATTTAATAAACTGACTTCCAACTGAGAGGAAATACTGGTAAGTGGATTCTGAAGCTCATGCGAAACATTGGCAATAAACATCCGCTGCAATTGAATACCTTCTTCTACTCTATCCAATAATTGATTAATGGTCTCGCTTAGCTGACTAATTTCATTCTCTTCATCAAATTTTCTTAGCCTCAGATTCGTATTCTTCGGAAAAATCTGACTTAATTCCTTACTGATGTTTTCAATGGGTTCTATAGTCTTTTTTGCATATATCCATCCGATTACTGATACGACAAACAAAGAAATGAGAATGAGCGCTAACATCATCCACCGCATTTGTTTGAGAAATACCATGGCATATTCATCACGTGCCAGCGCAATAATTACGTAGGATTGAGCCGAGGTTTGATAAAGCATACCTACTGCTTTAAAATCATCCACCATAAACTCAGACTTTTGCTGAAGTTTTACTTCCTCTAATCTCGTGGTATCAATAGTCTCAAAAACATTATTATTGAATATAAATACCAGTTCGTTCTTCAGATTATATATCAGAATTTCTTCAGAAGGCATCAGGTCTTTCCGCGACTTCAAAAGTCTTTCCAGCAGGCGCATATTCTCCTGATTCTCTATGGTTTGTGAAAGCCAGTTAATCACCGTTTCGCTTCTGTTACTTAAACGGCGATAGAAATTCTCATCCAGAAAATAGGATATGAAATAGTAAATAGAAATCATGGCAGTAAAGAGAATCCCTGTTACTACTACCACAAATCGAATGGTTTGCTGTTTTCTTAGAGACATAGGCTATTCTTCTCTTAATACATACCCCATACCAATGACGGTATGAATCAGTTTCCTGGGGAAATCCTTATCAATTTTTTTGCGTAAGTAATTGATATATACCTCTACATAATTGGTACGTGTATCAAAATTTACATCCCAGACGTTTTCGGCAATCTGTACTTTAGATAATACCCAACCCTGATTTTTTAACAGATACTCAAGCAACCTGAACTCTAAAGCAGTCAGGTCAATTCGCTTGCCACTTCTTTTGACAGTTTTTGAACCCAGATTTACTTCCAGGTCGGCAAACTTTATAACATGATGACTGATTAAAACCTCGGAGGCTCGTTTGGTCAATGACCTGACTCTTGCCAGCAATTCAGCAAACTGAAAAGGCTTAACCAGATACTGGTCTGCCCCGGCATCAAATCCGGCAATTTTATCCGGAGTTTCTCCTAAAGCTGAAAGAATTAACAACGGAGTCTTTATACCTGCTTCCCTCAATTCCTGCGTAAGCTGTTGCCCGTTGATACCCGGCATAATTACATCTGTAATAATACAGGCATAGTTATTTCGAAGTGCTAATTGTCGGGCAATTAACCCATCGTAGGCAATATCAACCTCATAATTGTTCTCTTCTAACCCTTGTTTGATAGCCTGTATGGTTTTGAGTTCATCTTCTACCACTAATATTTTCATACACCTTAAAAAAATGGTCAAAAATTCTAAGCTAAATCTAATATCACGTTTAATTGGCTCTAATAGATAACAAGGAAATTTGCGTATTCTCTATTAAAAAGCAAAATATTTTTGAGAATGGACGACTCCTTAGACCTAACAAATATCAGTAATCGTGCTGATTCTGGTCAATGAATAGAAGTATAATCCCGGCAAACTGCTGTTAAAGACAAAATAATAATGATAACCACTAATAATTTCTGTGTAAAGATTACACAACTGAAAGGCATGCTCAGAAACGCCCAGAAAATAAAAATTTCCTTTTTTATCCCTGAAATTTTTAAGACAAACAATGCTGAAATTAAATCAGTACACCTGAGTATCCGGGATGAAGATGACAATCCTATTGCTGGTTGGATAAAGAATACGATAGTCAAAGAAAGAGATAAAAAGGACTTGTTGACTGAGGTACATAAAACCAAACTGGTAGATTTCTATAAAAATCCACAGGAGGTAATATTTGAATTTCTGGCTGAGGGGAGACTTCTGCCAGGCACTTATACTGCTAAAGTATATACAGTGGATGAATTCCTTGGAAGTGTTGAATTTAAGGTTAGAAAATGGCTCTGGTTCTTTTAAACAAGTGCCTGAAGTCGGCTACAGTTAAGTCAAGCCTGCTATTTAGATTTATAATGCTATGAATGAGAAGATTGAAAACATACTTTTTCCAACCGACTTTTCAGAGACAGCTAACAATGCCCTAATGGTTGCGATTAGTATAGCTAAAAGGGAGCGGGCTACTCTACATCTGTTGCATGTAGTTGTACCAAAGTGTGCGCCTGATTCCTTTGAAAGAAAACCGGATATATGGCAGGAACTGGAAAAACAGAACAAAAAAGGTTTGAAAAAATTGGCTGGCGCCTTAGAAAAGCAGTACAACATAACGGTTAGTTCTCGTACAGCCATCAGTTATATTCATGCGGCTGAATGTATAGAACAACTGGCTGAGGAACTGAACACCAATCTAATCGTGATGGGTTCGCATGGTTTATCTGGCACAAGAGAATTTTTCATGGGGAGTAATACCTATACCGTTATAAGAAATGTTTCCTGTCCGGTACTGGCAGTTCCGGCTAATTATAAAAAGTTCACTTTCCGGAATATATTATTGCCAGTAAGAAGAATGGCAGAGATTGAAGGTAAATTTAAGATTATCTCTCACTTTTTTATAACCACCAGTACCAGAGTAGAATTTTTAGGAGTAGCCTCCTTTACCGAATTTACTTCCTTCGACTGCCTGACCAATCAGATAGATAAACTGGCAGTCAGTTTAAAGAATCAAGGTATCGAGTTTATTCATAGAAATGAGTTTTGTGACGACATTGCAGATTTTGTATTGGAATATGCTGATACAAATGAAGCAGAATTGCTAGTGATTAATCCGATGATTGATGATGAATGGAGAGACTCATCATTGGGAACCTATACTCAAAAAATTCTTAATCACGCAAACAAACCTGTCCTATGTATCAAATCTTCTGATAAACAGGAAAAGGGTGATAATTAATAACCACTAAAACTTTATAGAAAGCTTATGATAACGGTCATAATTCCGGCACTCAACGAAGAAAAAACCATCGGGTGTGTCATTGATATAGTTAAAAATAATCCAAAGGTAACAGAGATATTGGTTGTAGATGACAAATCAAAAGACAATACTGTAAGCGTTGCCAAAAAGCATGGTGCCAGGGTTATTACAAGTAATAAACAGGGCAAAGGAACCTCCATGAGAGATGGAGTATTATATGCACAAAATGAAATTATAGCCTTTCTGGATGCAGATATTACAACCTATCCTGCCGATGTAGTTGAATTACTCTGTAAGCCAATTTTAAACAATAAGGCTGACTTTGTGAAATCTTATTTTACCCGACAGGCAGGGAGAGTTACTGAACTGGTGGCAAAACCGCTACTCTCTATCTTGTATCCTAAATTCCCGACTTTCCGACAACCCCTGAGCGGCATGATAGCAGGCAAAAGAAGTCTGTTTATCAAAGTTGATTTTGAAGAGGGATATGGTGTAGATATTGGCTTACTGATTGATATGTATCACATGAAGGCAAAGATTATGGAAGTAAACATCGGCCATATTGAGAACCGAATGCAAAGCATTCTGCAACTAGGCAAGATGTCAAGACAGGTGGCTTCAGTTATTTTGTCGAAATCACGATTCAGAGGAGCGCATGACTTAAAAACGTATGAAGACATTCAGATTATTAATGAACAGATGGATATGGCTATTCATGAGAATCTGAAAAACCTGAAAAAGATTGCCATTTTTGATATGGATAATACCATCACCCGAAAGAGTTTTATTCATACTGCCGCCAGACATTTTGATTTTGCACCAGAGCTAAACGATATTGTGAAGCATCAGAAAAACCCTGTTACACGTACCAAACAAATAGCTACCTTACTAAAAGGAAAATCATTAGATGAATTATTAAAAGTAGCAGATAATATTCCGCTGACACCGAATATCCATCAGTTAGTAGACAGTCTGAAAGAAAAAGGTTTTATCATCGGCATTGTCTCTGACAGCTACGATTGTATTACCAAAAACCTGAAAAATAAATTAGGTCTGGATTTTACCCTGGCTAACGAACTGGAGTTCTCTAACGGGATTGCTACAGGAGAGGTAAAAATCCCTTCTTATTTTTTTCCTGATAAGAATAAGACCTGCATACATGAGTATTGTAAAAATCATGCCTTAATGTATATCTGTAAGCATTACTCAATTAATCCGACTGATACGATTATGATAGGAGATGGTGAGAATGATATATGTGTAGTTGAAAATGCTGGTGTTGGCATTTCTTTTTGTGCTACCTGTGAAGAAATAGACAGAGTGGCTGATTACGTTGTAAAAGAATACGATTTCAGCCAGGTTGCTGAATTGATAGCATAGGGCATAGTTTTACTATAGCTTAAACCAAAGAAAATTAAAATATTAAAAACTAAAATAAAAAAGTAATAGCTGGTCCATGACTAATTATACAGGCACGTATTCAAAAAAGCCGTATAAAATCCGAAGAGGAATTAATGTTGACCCTATCATGCAGAATATAGTAAGTTGATAGTTTGGGTCATAGAATGGTCAGAATGGTGAATTGTCGGGAAAATGACGGTTATTGATAAGGAAATCAATTTTAGATAAGAAAGGGTGAAACTATTTAAGACGGTTTCACTCTTTTTGCTTTTATAGTTTTTCAAAATTATATTAGCATTTCAAAATTGACATCCATTCAAATGGTACTTTTACAAATGACGGGCCTTTCGGGGGCCGGCAAAACTACGATTTCAGGTCATGTAAAGGAGCATTTGCAACAGATAGGCTATAAAGTTGAACTGATAGATGGCGATGTTTTCAGAAAAACGCTATGCAAAGATTTAGGATTCTCCAAAGAAGACCGTTGTGAGAATATACGCAGAATGGGTTTTGTTGCCGATATATTAACCAGAAACAATATCATTGTTATCATTGCTGCCATAAATCCTTATGAAGAGGTTCGCAGGGAATTGCGTGAAAAGTATGGAGCAAAAACTATCTGGGTAAGTTGTGCTATAGAAACATTGAAGCAACGAGATACCAAAGGACTTTATAGAAGAGCTTTTCTGCCGGAGAATGATCCTGAAAAAATCAATAACCTGACGGGAGTAAATGATGTATTCGAAATTCCGGAAAATGCTGATTTAGTACTTGATACGGCGCAGGAAAGTGTGGCACAATCTGTGCAAAAAGTCATCAATTTCATTTTGAAAACCTTATGAGAGTAGCCCTGATTTGTAATACAATATCTGCCTTCCCCTTATTGCATTGGTTAGATTCGCAAGGAATTTTAGCCGGTGTAGGCATAAAAGAACAAAAAACTGACTTTTCAAGTGATTTATCAGTCATTTGCCAACAAAAAAAGTTAACGCCTCATATCTTTAAAAAAGAGAATCTAGCTCAACAATTATCCAGTTGGATTCGTATAGTCAGAGCCGATATAGTATTGGTTTTAGGGTTTTCGTATAAAATTCCGAAAGAGGTTATAAAATTGCCCCGATTGGGTTTTTATAATATTCATTTCGGGAAATTACCTCTCTATGCTGGAAGTTTTCCGGTATTCTGGCAAATAAAAAATCAGGAAAAAGAAGGGGTTTTAACCATTCATCAAATGGATGAAAATTTTGATTCAGGACCCATCGCTGTAGAAATTCCTTTTGAAATCAAGCCAATCAACACTTTTGGCATTGTTGAAGCCAATTATAGCCACATGACTATCAATGGCGTTTTTCAGTTATTAGACAAATTATTGAAAAATACATTGAGTTTAAAACCTCAGCCAAAAAAGAATCAGGTTATTCTGCCAAAACCTACCGCTAAAGATATTGTTATCAACTGGCAGACCATGAAGGCCGACAAGATTCTGGCGCTAATCAAGGCCTGTAATCCCTGGAATCGTGGCGCTATTGCCCGCATTAACGGCATTGATGTAAAGATTATTGAAGCAAAAACAAGTATAGCTCCAGGTAAGAAAGCAGGGGAAGTGATACAACTCACTGCCAATGGCATGAAAGTAAGCTGTATCCAGAATACGGTTCTGGATATTAAAATCCTCTACTCACAATTTGGTTATCTGGAAGGTGAAACTTTAAATGCTTTTGGTGTAAAAGAAGGTGATGTTTTTGAGAAGGTTTTGTTTTAAAGATTCAAATCCAATCTTTTGTCTGGAGCTCTCTTTCTATTGGCAAATAGGTCAGATATTGTACAATTCTTGGCAATTTACTTGTATTCGGTGTTGCACAATGAGGTAATGCCTGATGCCAGATTATAAAATCACCGGCATTGCCCACTATCGGAACCGGCCTTAATTCGTTAACTGCCACTTCTCTTGGATTACTACCTTTAGGCAAATTGCTTATCCAGTTTTCTATTGTGTGATGAAATCCCGGCACACAATGAAATGCCCCGCTATTTTGTTTTACATCAGTCAGATATAGCAAACCCTGCAATTCAAATGGAATAGGAAGCTGTAAACTCACATCCCAATGCAATAGACTCCCTCTGAATTTGTAAGAACTGCTTTCCGGTGGATTAAAACTTATTTTATCAGTAACCCGATAGATTTTATCCATCTGATATAGCTGTTGGTAAGCCTTAAGAATTTTAGGAGATTGTCTGTTCTTTTCTAAAGTAGGGTGTTTAGTGAAAAGAACCATCATGCCTTCTTTTGCTTCATGATCATTATACCAAGAATCAGGTTCATCAAAAGAAGCATCTAAAAACTCTAAAATTACCGATTGTGTTTCTTGGCAATCTTCGCTTGAAATAGCGTTTTTGATAATTACATAGCCATTTTCTTCCCAAAACTCCAAATCTTCATTACTCAAAGTATCAGGCAAGCCTCCTGTATTTTCATTTTTATAAATTACCTTATATTCGTCTATCCAATTCTGAAAATCTTGTGTATCAGGGCGATTAAAGTATAAAAATTTAAGCGTTTCTTCTATGCCAATACCATATTCAAAAAGAATATGCTGAAATGAGTTCCAGACATTCTGCTCAATTTGTTTATTGGCTAAAGTATCCTTTCTTACAATTTCTAAAATTCCGGCATATGTCATTTTTGTAAATTATTAGCCAACATTTCATACATCTCAAACACTTTTTGCTGATAAGCAGGCACTTCGTCTTTCAAGGGTTCCTCTTCAAAAACTGAGTCAGGCGATTTACTATGAAACTTTGTTCTTTCTATCATTTTTGCTTTTATCGCTTCTTCAATATCCAGATTCAGAAAAGATACTATTCTATCAAATATGGGCAAGATTCCTTCGGCATAATTTACAAAGATGGATTTTTCATCAGTCCCGATGATTCTCAGGTAATTTTCAAAATACTTCTCCAGTACTTTTGAAATGTACACTTCACGTCCCAGAAACAAAACATCATTTAATTCATAACCAAATAAGGCAGGTTGAATGACTCCTGGTGCTGCATGCATACCCGGACTTTTGAGTTGTGAGCGAATCACTTCATCGGGTCGTCGGTATGAAAAAATAAACGGTGTATCGGGATATAGGGCCCGCAGCTTATCATAATAGAAAATATGCCAGCTGTCTAATTTTACAAACAAATGTTTTTCATCCCCTCTCCTTTTTTTTCCCAATAATTTTACGACTGCTTTAATTGAAGCATTAATTTCCTCTTCAGGAATTTCAAATACACTAAAAGCAATTTCCCGCATTACTTCATCAAGAATCGGTGCTTCTGAAATAACAATATGCTGAGGGTCAAGCGAAAGTAATTGGGATAAAAGTGTGGAACCACACCTTGATACATGAAAAATAAATGCAGTTGGTTCAATCTCAGGTACTTTCTCTGCAAAATCAATTATACCACTGAGTTGCGTGTTTGGTTTATACATTTTCCTGTTTTCCTGATAAACAGTACATTTGGCTGTACTATCCTGAAAAAAAGGCTCGGTAAATGTTTTATCGGCAATATATCGCCACTCACACAAAATTGGCTCAGAACCATGTAAATCTAACCTATATGGAATCCAGTCTTTAAGTGGGTAATTCTCCATTTTCCCTTGCGATTTCGGCTTTTAATTGTAGAATCAGGTTTTTAGCTGTATCTGTTCCCATCAATGATAATTGTTCTATCATCATCAATTTTGTTTTTATATCGTATTTGGGCTTTTTTTCTTCTTCAAAATCATAACCTAATTCTGTAAAAAGTTTATCTGACCAATCGTTGCGAAGACAATCCAGTACCAGATGGATTCTATCATTTTCCCCTTCGTTGGATACATAATGTGGTAGGTTAAAATTGGCATACCAACATTCGCCGGGCTTCATGGGCAAAGTTTGTCCATTGAGCCTGAATATCACTTTTTCGTTAGTCTGAATGGGAATATGAATCCTGAAAAAATTATCTTCATATCCCCCGTCAGCATCTTTATGCTCTTTGATATAGCTGCCGGGTGATAAAGAAAGCAAGCGAACCGTTTCTTTCGGACAGTCGAAGGAATCAATTATCTCTTTGAAATAAGGGCATTTTGCGAGAGTGGGCGTATCCTGATAAGAAGCTTTGGGCGTTGCTAAAATATCTGATTCTTTTCCCGAAATAGAACGTAGTGCAAAGCTTGTCCAGGTACCAGTAAAATCATTTTTATTAAAATGCAAACTCCATTCGCTGGCCTGACAGGTATGCAAATCTGCCCTGAGTTTTTCTGTATCAAACGAAAATGGGAGTTTACACGATTCTATCATAGTATTCTTGATTTTGAATTATTAAAATCATTCCTGATTCAGCTTTTCCTTGTTAAACCCCTTTGCTTAAACCAGAGCAAAATGCTTTCAGAACAGCCTTACAAATATTGTTTTCTTTTTCAGAAAATGTGCATTTCCCGGGGTTTTTATTTTATTATTTATTAAAACTTACCACTCAGTAAATTATTAAAATTTTATACCTGCAAAACCAATGGAAAAATTTTTATATTATTACATTTACGATTCATTTATATACCCCAAAAATAGCCTGAACCTTGTGAGTCAATCAGAAGAAGTTATCTTTTCAAAAATCATCGGTTTCATTCAGAAAATTGGTATTCCATTTGAAATTTGTGAAATAACCGAAGAAATGTTTTTACCAGGGTTACGAATCGAAAATGGGGTTTTGCAAATTGAAAAAGAGAAGTTAAGCTATATAGGTGATACCTTGCACGAAGCGGGTCATATTGCGTTGCTGACTCCGGAAGAAAGAAATAATAACTCATGGAACCTGGAAAACCAGATACATGAAGCAGCAACCGAAATGGCTGTTATTGCCTGGACTTATGCCGCCTGCCTTGAGATTGGAATTGAGCCGAATGTAGTTTTTCATTCCGATGGGTATAAAGGTGCTTCTGAAAACATTATATATAACTTTAGCAATGGTCATTACATAGGAGTACCCATATTACAATGGTATGGCATGACCAACGAGAGAATAGATATAGCCCAAAATAAAACGATTGCTTATCCTGCTATGATTAGCTGGATAAGACAATAATTTATAACCATGAGCCTGATACATATACCTCAACTATTGAAGCCTGAAGAGCTTTTAAAGATTGATTCTCTTTTAGAGAAAAGTCAATTTGTTGATGGTTCGAAAACTGCTTCTCTGGCAACAAAGTCGGTTAAAAATAATTTGCAGGTTGATACCAGCGATTATGAAATTCTTCCACAATTACAGTCCATTATACTTCAGGCATTAGAAACAAGTCCACTTTTTCAGATTACCATACTGCCAAAATATATTTACCCGATTATATTCAGTAAATATCTGGAAGGCATGGCATACGGCTGTCATGTTGATAGACCAGTAGCTTGCAGAATAGTAATCTGACACCATTGAATTTTATAACAAAGTCAGTTGGCTTTTGTTAGGAGATAAAAAGTAGTGATTGAGTACTTTATTAAAATTCTAAATCATTAGAAAAATGTCAAACAGTCGTAGAAGTTTTTGCAAAAACGCTGTCTATTTAGGCATAGGAGTTAGTTTCCTGCCATTGGTTACGTATGCGAAGGCTAATAATCAATTGAATGGAAACAAAGTATTGAATTTGAAAAAGAAGGCTGAAAAAGTGGTAAATGTATCTGGCAAAATTTGCTACGAAGATTTGAAGCCTGTTAAAAATGCGACAGTTGAAATCTGGCATAATAATTCAGAAAGGA